>NZ_JBHYYB010000009.1:0-171617 GCF_042752535.1 Kitasatospora sp. NPDC059327
AACCGCCGGCGCCCGCGCCCGCCCGGGCAACCCCTCCCCCGTTCGGCCGCGGGCTCACACGGTCGGCTTTGGGTGGTCAGCCCTTCAGCGGCGGCCGGTAGGTGGTGTCCGGGCCCCGCGGGCCGACGCCCGGCTCGACCACCTCGCCCTGGATCACCTTGCCGTCCGGGCGGTGGATGCGCAGCTGCTCCTGCAGCCGCATCGCGTCCGCGAGCGGATCGGCGCCGACGCCGGCGGTGCTGCGCAGCGCCTTGTCCGCGAACCGGCGCCCGGCCGCCCGCCACAGGGCCCTGGTCGGCGGGAGGAGCAGGGTCAGCGCCAGCGCGTCGGACAGGAAGCCCGGCACCATCAGCAGCAGACCGGCCAGCACGGTCAGGCTGGTGCCGGTCTGCGGCTGCTGCGACTTCGGGTCCCGGCTCTGGTCGATCGCCGCGGAGAACGCCTTCAGCCCCGCGCGCTTGATCAGCGAGCCGCCGATCACCGCGCCGGCGATCAGCAGCAGCACCACGGTCAGGCCGCCCAGCCACGAGCCCACCCGGACCAGCAGCCAGATCTCCAGCACCAGCCAGGCGGTGACCACCAGCGGAAGCACCCGGCGGAGCTTTCCGCGCCGGGCCTGAGGGGCAGGGGTAGCTTGCTGGGTCACGGTACGAATCCACTCCATAGCGGTGCTCTGCGCGCCGCACGGGAGGTCCGGGCCGGCTACGGCACCACCTGGTCCAACGCTCCACCGACGGCCGGTGTTCCGGCCCCGCCCGGAGGCGGGGGCGGAGGGTCGGCGGCACCCGCCGACCGTCGGCGGCGGGTCAGGAGGACTGGGAGGAGAGCGGGCGGGTGCCCCTCCTGCGGCCGATCAGGACGGCCGCCCCGCAGGCCAGCAGGCCCGCGACGGCCAGCGTCCACTCGGGCACGGCGCCCACCCGATCGGCCACCGTGGTGCCGTCGCGCAGCGGGACCACGGCGGACAGCTCGGCGGCCGTCAGCTCCTCGGTGCGCTGGACCACCGAGCCGTCGGGGGCGATCACGGCGCTGATCCCGCTGGTGGCGGCGATCAGCACGGCCCGGCCGTGCTCGACGGCGCGCAGCCGGGACATCGCGAGCTGCTGCTCGGGCTGGCCGGTCTTGGCGTAGGTCGCGTTGTTGGTCTGGACGACGAGCACCCGGGCGCCCTTGTCGACGGTGTCCCGGACGATCTCGTCGTACGCCACCTCGAAGCAGATGACGTCGCCGATCCTGGCCGGCCCCAGCTGCATGACGCCGTTGTGGTCACCGGGGTAGAAGTCCCGCGCGACCCGCTGGAGCCGGGTGATCACCTTGGAGAGCTGGTCCCGGAACGGCACGTACTCGCCGAACGGGACGGGGTGCTGCTTGGTGTAGGAGGCACCGGGGCCGGTCACCGGGTCCCAGACGATGCCCTCGTTCTGGACGTGCTGCTCGTCCGGGCCGTCGACCAGGGTGCCGACCAGGGTCGGCACGCCGACCGCCTTCACGGCCTCGTCGATGCGCCGGTAGGCGAGCGGGTCGCTGAACGGGTCGAGGTCGGAGGAGTTCTCCGGCCAGATCACGATGTCCGGCTTCTCGACCTTGCCGGCCTTGATGTCGGCGGCGAGCTTCTCGGTGGCGGCTGCGTGGTTGTTGAGGACCATCATCGGCCGGCCGAGGAAGTCCATGCCCGGGTTGGGCACGTTCCCCTGGATCAGGGCGACCTTCACGGTGTCGGCGGGCGCGGTCGGCACCGGGACCAGATAGCCGGCCAGCAGGGCCGCGACGGCGCCCGCCGCGGCCAGTGCGGCGGCCCGGGGCGCCCGGCGGGGCCCGCGCAGCCGCAGGGCCGCCCAGGCCAGCAGGGCGCCGGCCAGCGCCACCGCGAAGGTCACCAGCGGGGCACCGCCGATCGCGGCGAGCGGGGTGAACGGGGTGGCGGTGTTGGCGAAGGCCAGACGGCCCCACGGGAAGCCGCCGAGCGGCAGCCGGTCGCGGGCCCACTCCTGGGTCACCCAGAGGCAGGCGGCCCAGAGCGGCCGGCCGGGCAGCCGGGAGGTGAGCGCGAGACCGGAGCCGAGGGCCGCCAGGAAGAGCGCCTCGATCACGGAGAGACCGACGGTGGCGTCCCAGCCGACCACCCGCAGCCAGCTGAGCAGCAGCAGGAAGAACGGCAGACCGAAGGCGAAGCCCGTCCAGGCGGCCTGCCGGGCGGTGCGGCCCAGGGTGAGCAGCGAGAGCGCGGCGACGCCGACCAGCGAGAGCGGCCAGAGGTCGAACGGCGGGAAGGAGAGGGCGAGCAGCAGCCCGGCGAGCACCGCCAGGCCGGTGCGGGGCAGCCCGGACCGGACCTTGGCGCGGGCGCGGGCGGCACGGCCGGGGGCGGCGGGCGTCACGGACGCCTCGGGGAGGGCATCCGGCCGCTCCTGTGTGACGGGCAGTGCCACCGGCGCACCATTCTTCCTGGTCGGGCTGTCCGCGCTTGTCGGTCCGTTCGCGCGTTCTTCACCGTCCGTTGAGTTCGGACGCTGTGCGAAGACGGTACCCCGGAACGGGCCCCGCGCGTGAGGCCGGGTGGCCCGCCGATCAGCGGGTTCCCGGCCCCGGGGGCGGGTGTCAGCGCGGGCTGTGGCGGACGGTGCGCAGCGGCCAGTCGGCGGCCAGCCAGGCCGCCACGGCGCGGTACAGCGGGGCGTCCAGTTCGGCGCGGTCGGCCCGGACCCAGGAGCTGACCCGGGTGGTCGCCGGGTCCTCGCGGTCCGGGTGGATGTAGACGCAGCCGACGACGGCGTCCCCGGGGCTCTCCAGCACGGTGTAGGTGAACGCGCGGCGGTGCTCGAAGTCGGCGGCGTGCCGGCGCAGGTCGGCGAGGTTCTGCTCCGGCGTCATGCCCTCGGCGGGCGGCCAGCTACCGGTCCAGCCAGGGGTGGCGTGGATGTGGTCGACGCTCGACGTCCAGGCGGCCAGGTCGGAGGCGTTGTGCCGCTCGCCGAGGGGTTCCAGGCGGAACCCCTCGGCGGCGAGGGCCCGGGGGACGGCGAAGTCGGCGGGCACCAGCGGATGATCACTCATGGCGGTCAACCTACGCGGCGCGGGTCGGCCCGTCCGCCGGGATCCACCGCACGGCCCCGGGGCCGGACCGCGGGCCCGCGGTCCGGCGCGCGGCGCCGGGGTTCAGCGCGCGGCCTCGCGGTCCGGCGCGGCCTCGTGGACGGTCCGGCCGCGGACCACGGTGCGCAGGCAGACCGGGAGGGGGCGGCCCGGGGTGAGGTCGGGCAGCCCCGGGGTGCCGGAGCGCGGGTCGGTGGACCAGCCGGCCACCCGGGAGTCGGGGGCCTGCACGACGAGGTCGTCGGCGGCCCAGACCGCGTAGCTGGCGATCGCGCCGGGCACCAGGACCCCGTCCTGGTCGCGGCCGATCGCCCGCCAGCCGCCCCGGGTGTGGGCGGTGAACGCGGCGCGGGCCGAGATCCGGTGGTCGAGGGTCCGGTGGAAGGCCGCCGCCCGGACGGTGCCCCAGGGGTCGAGCGGGGTGACCGGGGCGTCCGAGCCGAACGCCAGCGGGACGCCGGCCCGCAGCAGCCCCGCGAAGGGGTTGAGCGCCGCCGCGCGCTCGGCACCGAGCCGCTGGACGTACATGCCGTCCGGACCGCCCCAGGCGGCGTCGAAGGCGGGCTGCACGGATGCGGTGAGGCCGAGTTCGGCGAAGGCCGCGACGGACGCCTCGTCCAGGGCCTCGGCGTGCTCCACACGGTGGCGCCGCGCCTTGACGTGCTGGGCGCCGACCCGCTCGCCGGCCGCCCGGACGCCGGCGACGACGGCCGCGACGGCCGCGTCGCCGATGGCGTGGAAACCGGCCTGCAACCCGGCCTCGGTGCAGGCCGCGACGTGGTCCGCGACCTGCTCGGCGCTCAGGTAGGAGGTGCCGGTGTGGTCGGCGTCGGCGTACGGGCTGTGCAGGCAGGCGGTGTGCGAGCCGATCGCGCCGTCGACGAAGAGGTCCCCGCCGGCTCCCACCGCGCCGAGCCGGCGGGCCGTCTCGACGCCGCCCAGCTCGCCCCAGTAACCGAACACCTCGGGACCGTCGCCGTCGGCGGCGAGGGCCAGCAGGGCGGCCAGGTCCTGCTCGGAGGAGATCTCCGGGCCGGCGCACTCGTGCAGCGCGCCGATGCCGAGCTCGGCGGCCCGGGCCAGGGTCGCGCGCTGGGCACGCCGGCGCTGCTCGGGGGTGAGGTGGGAGAGCGCGGTCTGCCGCACCGCGTGGTGGGCGTCGCGGGTGAGCGGGCCGGTGGGGGCGAAGCCGGGCCGGTCGGCGAGACCGGCGGTGAGCGCGCGCAGCGCGGTGGTGGCCAGCGCGGAGTGCACGTCGGTGCGGGAGAGGTAGAGGGCGGCGCCCCCGGCGGCCGCGTCCAGTTCCGCGAGGGTCGGCGGACGGCCCTCGGGCCAGCCGCTCTCGTCCCAGCCGTGGCCGATGAGCACGCCGCCCGGCTCGGCCCGGGCCGTCACGAAGGCGGCGACGGCCTCCAGCGCGGCGGCGAGCGAGGGCTGACCCGTGAGGTCGAGGCCGGTGAGCGCCAGTCCGGTGGCGGTGGCGTGCACATGGGCGTCGACGAAGGCCGGGGTGACCAGGGCGCCGTCGAGCTCCACGATCTCGTCGGCGGAGTCGGCGTACGCCTCGGCGGCGCCGTCACTGCCCACCCAGGCGACGTGCTCGCCCTCGACGAGCATCGCGGTCGCGAAGGGGTCGGCAGGGCTGTACACGGCACCGCCGCGCAGCAGGACGGTTCGTGGGCCCCTCCGGCCCGAGGGCGGGCCGGGAGGGAGGGTGCGTTCGGTCATGGCGCCCAGTCTGCACCTCCCGGGGGTGCGGTCAGAGCTTCGGGGGCCTCGCCTCGTACGGCGTGGAGAGCACGACGGTGGTACGGGTGGAGACGCCGGCCGCGCTGCGGATCCGGGCCAGCAGGTCCTCCAGGTCACCGGGGGCGCCGACGCGGACCTTGAGGATGTAGTTCTCGTCCCCGGCGACGCTGTGGCAGGCCTCGATCTCGGGCAGCCCGGCGAGGCGCTCGGGGGTGTCGTCGGGCGCGCTGGGGTCGAACGGCTTGACCGAGATGAACGCGGTCAGCGCCAGCTCGACCGCGTCGGGGTCGACGATCGCGGTGTAGCCGCGGATCACGCCGCGCTGCTCCAGGCGGCGCACCCGCTGGTGCACCGCCGAGGTGGACAGGCCGGTGGCCTTGCCCAGGTCCGTGTAGCTCATTCGGCCGTCCTCCAGGAGCAGCTGAACGATGCGTTGGTCGAGATCCTCCACAAGGCGCAAACCTACCCGGTCGGGGGCGCGCGTCGCGCCACCGAGGGCGCGCACGGTGTCACTCGCGGTCGCAGGGGGTGCCGGGCGGGCACATGCCGGGCGAATGTGGCGAAGGACACACCCGGTGCATCACCGTGCACCTGCCTGCAGGGTTATGAGTCCGTATCGGCGGGAAGTGCTGGTTGTGGCCCCGGGCGACCACGCCGGGCCCGATCCGAGGGGGATCACCATGCGTGCAACTGACCAGCATTCGCTGAGCGCCGACGACACCCACGATATGACCGGCCGCGAGGACCTCGCGGTCCCCCACGAGCTCGCGCCGGGGGTGGATCCGGGCGAGGGCGAGACCTGGGAGATCTTCCGGGTGCACTGCCCCGAGTGCCGCCGCCCGATCGCCCTGGTGGGCGACGAGGAGCGGCTGCCGCAGCACGCCGTGCTGCCGACCGCCTGGCACCCCTTCTCGCCGGCGCTCTGCCCGGGTTCGGGCGCTCCGACGGACGACCTGGCGGACGTGGAGTCGGCGGAGGACGCCGAGGCGGCGGGCCTGGAGGCGCTGCTGGCCCTTCCGTCCGAACTCGACTGGCGCACCCAGCCGTTCTCCCACGCCGTGGCGCACCGCCCGGTGCAGACGGCGCCCGCGCCGGCCATCCCGCAGCAGCGCAGCCGGCTCGTCCGGCGCTGACGGCGGCCGCCGGGCCCGGGGTCGACCGATCGTCAGTTCTCGGTCGACCCCGGGCCCGGCGCCGGTCCGGAGCATGCCTCCGGGCGCCGCTCCGCACCCTGGAGCGACGCCCGGAGGCCGTCTTCGGGGGGGGTGTCAGCGCGCGGTGAGGTGGCGGCCGATCACCAGGCGCTGGATCTGGTTGGTGCCCTCGACGATCTGCAGCACCTTGGCCTCGCGCATGTAGCGCTCGGCCGGGAAGTCCTGCGTGTAGCCGTACCCGCCGAGCACCTGGACGGCGTCGGTGGTCACCCGCATCGCCGCGTCGGTGCAGAACAGCTTGGCCATCGCCGCCTGCTTGGAGAACGGCCGCCCGGCGTCGCGCAGGCGCGCGGCGGCCAGGTAGAGCGCCCGCCCGGCCTCGATCTGGGTGGCCATGTCGGCGAGCATGAACGACAGCCCCTGGAAGTCGGCGATCGGCCGGCCGAACTGGCGGCGGGTGCCGGCGTAGTCGACCGCGAGGTCGAGCGCGGCCTGGGCGACCCCGATCGCGCAGGCGGCGATGCCGAGCCGGCCGGAGTCCAGGGCGGCGAGCGCGATCTGGAAGCCCTGGCCCTCGGTGCCGATCAGCCGCGCGCGGTCGACCCGGACGCCGTCGAAGTGCAGCTGCGCGGTCGGCGAGGAGCGCATGCCCATCTTGTGCTCCGGCGGCGCGGCCGACAGGCCGGCCACCCCGCCGGGCACCAACAGGCAGCTTATGCCGCGCGGGCCGGGCTCGCCGGTGCGCACCAGGGCGCTGTAGAAGTCGGCCTCCCCGCCGTGCGTGATCCACGCCTTGGTGCCGCTGACCACGTACTCCTCGCCGTCCAGGTCGGCCCGGGTGCGCAGCGCGGCGGCGTCCGAACCGGACTGCGGCTCGGAGAGGCAGTAGGCGCCGAGCTGATCGCCGGCGAGCATGCCGGGCAGCCAGGCGGCGCGCTGCTCGTCGCTGCCGAAGCCGGCGAGGGCGTGGCAGGACAGCGTGTGCACGCTGACGCCGAGGCCCACCGCCAGCCAGGCGCCCGCGAGCTCCTCCAGGACCTGCAGATAGACCTCGTACGGCTGGTCGCCGCCGCCGTACTTCTCCTCGTACGGGAGGGAGAGCAGGCCGGCCTCGCCGAGGGTGCGGAAGATCTCGCGCGGGAAGCGGCCGGCGGCCTCGTCCTCCGCGGCGCGCGGCTGGATCTCGCGCTGGACCAGGTCCCGGGTGAGGCTCAGCAGTTCGCGGGCCTCCTCGGTCGGCAGCTGGCGTTCCACGGCGTTCGCGGGGGACGGGGTCATGGCGGCGGTCGCCTCCTCGTTCGGGCACCGGACCCTGGTGTGGCGGGTCCGACGCGGGTGTGGCAGGTCGGCCCGACCGGCACCGGGTTGCGGTGAACGGCCGTTCACAAGCGTGGCGAAGTGAGTATGCCCGATGACGGCGCTGCCGTCACGAGCTGCGAGGAAACACTGTCCGCTCTGGCGTACGGGCCACCGTAGGGTTGCCGATGTGGCCTCTTCCGAAACCCCCAGCACCCCTCCGGGCGACCTGACGGCCCCCACCGCCGGCGGGGCGCCGGGCGCGCTCGGCCCGCACGGCGCGGCAGCCCGCCCGCACCGCGCGACGCCCGGCCCGAACACCGCGCGGGGGCCCTACGACGCCCCGGGAGCGCTCGCCGCGCTCGCCGCCGAGCTGCGCGCACTGGAGCCGTCCTGCGGTCCGGTCCGGCTGGTCGCGGTGGACGGGCACGCCGGGTCCGGCAAGACCACCTTCACCGGCCGGCTGGCCGCCGCCCTCGGAGGTGCGCCGGTGGTCCACCTGGACGACCTGGCCACGCACGCCGAGCCGTTCGGCTGGACGGAGCGGCTGTGCGCGCAGGTGCTCGACCCGCTGGCCGCCGGCCGGGACACCGCGTACCGGGTCTACGACTGGACGCGGGGCCGCTTCGCCGGCACCGCGGCGGTTCCGCTCGCCCCGGTGGTGCTGATCGAGGGGGTCGGCGCCGGGCGGCGGGCGGTTCGGCCGCGACTGGCCCGGCTGATCTGGATGGAGCTGGCGGCCGAGGACGCCCGGCGACGCGGCGAGGAACGGGACGGGCCGGGGCTGGCGGATTTCTGGGCCGGCTGGGCACAAGCCGAATCGGCACATTTCGCCGCCGACCCCAGCCGCCCGTACGCCACCACGACCGTGGACGGAGTGACCGGACGGATCTCGCCGGACACCGTCGGTGAACCTTCAACAAGCCCTTGACCTGCGGTATCACCAGGACTTAGGTTCTCCTCAGTTGCCGAGGCCGTTGATCGCGCAACATCGGACTCGGCATCCCCGGCTTGTTCCCCCGTGAGCCGGGGGTGCCGTCCCCTCCCGCCGCCCGGAGCCCACCGACACCGGGCCCGCGGCCCCGCCGGCTCCGCACCGGCTCCCAACCACCGCGCGTCCGATCACATTTGACTCCGTGCGGCACTCTTCCGGATCAGCGCCGCGCCGGTACGATTCCTGGAGGCGCATATGCGCCCCGGGGGCTATCGACGACCGGCCGGCTTCTCCGCACGACGAATCGCCGACCGAGCCCCGAGGCACACGCGGGGGGCGTGAGTGACGACGGTGGACAGTTCCGACGGCAACACCGCAGGCGGCGCGGCTCCGAACCGGCTCGCCGACCGCGCCTGGCTGCGCGCCATGGACGCGTACACGGCGGGCGCGTACGCCCGCGCGGAGGAGGAGTTCCGCGCGGCCGTGCGGCTGGACCCGGGGATGGCCGACGCCTGGCTCGGTCTGCACGCGCTGCGCAGCGACACCTCCGGCGCGCTCCTCGCGATGTACCGCCACCGGACCCGGTTCGGCGAACAGCGCCGGCTCCACCGGCGCCCGCTCAGCTCCTGGTACTGGCTGGGCTGGTGGGTGCAGCCCGTCCTGGAGGACGGCCGCGACCTGGCGCTCGCCCACGCCTCGCACTGGCTGGACGGCCGTCATCTGGCCGCGCTGGACAAGGCGTTGGAGCAGTGTCCGATCCCGGAGGAGGACCCCTCGGCGCGCTTCCTGCACGCCTGCCGCTCCTATCTGCTCAAGGACTGGGAGCAGCTGATCCGGGACACCGACCGGCTGCTGGACGACCCGCTGCTCGGGATCGAGGCCGGGCTCTTCGCCGGCATGGCGCGGGTCCGGCTGGACATGTGCGCCCAGGCCCAGGCGCCGCTCGCCGCCTCGCTCGCCCGCTGCCGCTCCGAGCAGCCGCAGCGCAAGGAGCTGCGGTACTGGCTGGCCCGGGCCTACGAGGGGGCCGGGCGCAGTGCCGCCGCGCTGCCGCTCTACCGGGCGGTGCACCGCGCCGATCCGGCCTTCATGGACACCGCGACCCGGCTCGCCGCGATCTCCGCCGAGGACGGTGTGGTCGACGCGCTGCTGGACGCGGTCGGCGGCCTCGGCCGCGAGGCCGGGCGGCCGGCGGGGGGCGAAGACGGCTTCGACGCCCTGTCGTTGGGCCTGGACGCGGTCGGCGCCGACGAGTCGGGGCTGGACCCGGTCGCGCTGGAGGCCTCGGGGTGCGAGGTCCCGGGCCCCGAAGCCGGCGGGTTCCCCGCCGAGCCCTACCCGGGCGAGCCGTTCCAGCCCGATGCGTTCCCTTCCGAGGCGTTCCCTTCCGAGGCGTTCGCCGGTGAGCCCTACCAGTCCGAGCCCTACCAGCCCGATGCGGGCCGGCCCGATGCGTACCCGGCGGAGCCGTCGCAGCCCGAGCCCTCCCAGGCCGGGGCCTTCCCGGCCGGGACCGGTGGACCGGCCGGGCCGGAGTCGCCGGGCGACGGAGTGGCCGCCGGCCCCCGTCGCCTCGGCCGGGACGGCGCAACCGGTCCGGGGCGAGGCCCTGACCAGATCGGCGGAGGGCGGCTTCGCCCCCGCCGGACGGAGCGGCAGCGAGCGGGAGTTGGACGCGGCGCTGGCCGAACTCTCCCGGATGGTCGGACTGGAGCCGGTCAAGCGGCAGGTCCGGGCCCTCTCCGCGCAGCTGCGGATGTCCCGGCTGCGGGCGGCCCAGGGGCTGCCGGTCCAGCCGCCGAAACGTCACTTCGTCTTCTCCGGCCCGTCCGGCACCGGCAAGACCACCGTGGCGCGCATCCTCGGACGCGTCTTCCACGCCCTCGGGCTGCTCTCCGGGGACCACCTCGTCGAGGCCCAGCGGGCCGACCTGGTCGGCGAGTTCCTCGGCCAGACGGCCGTCAAGGCGAATGAGCTGATCGACTCCGCGCTGGACGGCGTGCTCTTCATCGACGAGGCGTACAGCCTCTCCAACTCCGGCTACAGCAAGGGCGACGCCTACGGCGACGAGGCGCTGCAGGTGCTGCTCAAGCGGGCCGAGGACAACCGCGACCGGTTGGTGGTGATCCTGGCCGGCTACCCGGAGGGCATGAACCGGCTGCTCGCCACCAACCCCGGCCTCAACTCCCGCTTCACCACCCGGGTCGACTTCCCCAGCTACCGCCCCGACGAGCTCACGGCGATCGGCGCCGCGCTGGCCGACCGGGACGGCGACGGCTGGGACGAGGACGCCGCCGAGGAGCTGGCCAGCATCTGCGTCCACGTGGTCCGCGAGGGCTGGATCGACGACCTGGGCAACGGGCGGTTCATCCGCACCCTGTACGAGAAGTCCTGCGCCTACCGGGACCTGCGGCTCTCGCTGTTGCGCGAGCCGCCGGGCCGCGAGGACCTCGCGACCCTGCGGCTGCCGGACCTCGTGCAGGCCTACGGCGAGCTGATCGACGGCCGGGGCTGACCGACCGCCGGGGCGGCCGGCCCCCGGCCGGCGGGCCCGGCCGCCGCTCCGGGCCTCAGGAGCCGAGCAGCTCGGCCTCCCGCTGCGCGTCCAGGCCGACCACCGGCCGGTCCGGACGCTGCGGCGCCGTGCCGCCGACGGACCGCAGCCAGGCCCAGGTGTCCGCGACCGTCTCCGTGACCGGCCGGCAGCGCAGCCCGGCGGCGACCGCCCGGGACACGTCGGAGCCGTGCATGGTCGCGTGCAGCTCCCCCGGCGGGATCCAGACCGGCAGGTCGCTCCACGGTTCGATGCCCGCCGCCAGGATCGGGCCGGGCTCCGTCCAGCGCAGCCGCGCGTCCGAGCCGGTGGCCCGGACGCAGGCCGTCAGCAGCTCGCCCATGGTGGCGTGCCCCTGCGGGCTCACCAGGTCGTACGCGCCGCCGAGGCCGGCCGCGAGGGCGTCGAGCGTCCAGCCCGCGAGGTCCCGGGCGTCGATGTACTGCACCGGCAGGTCCCGCGGGCCGGGCGCGAGCACCGGGCCGCCGCGGGCGATCCTGCCGAGCCACCAGGGCAGCCGGCCGATGTTCTCGTGAGGGCCGAGGATCAGCCCGGCGCGGACCAGCAGCGCCCGGTCGTCGAAGGCGCCCAGCAGGGCCAGCTCGCCACCGCGCTTGGCCTGCGGGTACGGGACGTCGCCGGCGTCCGGCGAGCCCTCGACCACCGGTGCGGTCTCGTCCGCCCCGGCCGGGGTCGGGTACGCGTACACCGAGCGGCTCGACACGTAGGCGTAGCGGCCGACCCGGCCGGCCAGCAGCCGGGCGCTGTCGCGCACCGCCGAGGGCGCGCCGGACCAGGTGTCCACGACCGCGTCCCACTCCCCCTCGGCCAGCGCGGCCAGGCCGTCGCCGGCCGTCCGGTCGCCGTGCAGGACCCGCGCGCCGGCCGGCGGCGCGTGCGTCCCCCGGTGGAAGACCGTCACCTCCCACCCCCGTGCCAGCGCCTCCTCGGTCACGGTCCGACCGACGAACTCCGTCCCACCCAGCAGTAGCAGTCTCATGCCGACCACCCTGCCCGGCGGACGGCGTCCCGGGAACCGTCGCACGCTCACAGCGGATTCGCCGGCAGCAGAACGGCCGGGCCCGGCCGGACCGGGCCCGGCCGACGTACCGGCCTGCCGACGTCAGGCGGCGGAGCGGTGGTCCGGGTCGTGCACCTCGCCGACCAGCTCCTCCACCACGTCCTCCAGCGTCACCACGCCGAGCGTGCGCCCGTCCTGGTCGAGCACGGCGGCCAGGTGGCAGGCCGCTCTTCGCATCGCGCCGAGCGCGTCGTCCAGCGGGAGCGTGCCGCGCAGCACGGTGATCGGGCGCCAGAGGCGGGCCGGGACGGGCGCCGCCTGGTCCTCGACGTCCAGAATGTCCTTGAGGTGCAGATAGCCCAGGTAGCCGTGGGCGGCCGGGTCGCCGTCGGTGACCGGGAACCGGGAGAAGCCGGTGCGCAGCGCCAGCTCCTCGACCTGGGCGGCGGTCACCTTGGTGTCCACGGTGACGAGCTGCTCGGGCCGGAGCAGCACCTCGGTGACCGGGCGCCGGCCCAGCTCCAGGGCGTCCTCCAGGCGCTCCTGGCGGCCCTCGTCGAGCAGGCCGGCGTCCCGTGAGTCGAGCAGCAGGTACATCAGCTGCTCGGTGGTGAAGACCGACTCCACCTCGTCCTTGGCCTCGACCTTGAAGAGCCTGAGCACGGCGTTCGCGAAGGCGTTCAGGAAGACGATCACCGGCGCGAGCCAGCGGGCGAGGCGGTCCAGCGGCGGGCCGAGCCAGAGCGCGGCCCTCTCCGGACCGGCCAGCGCCATGTTCTTCGGCACCATCTCGCCCATCACCATGTGCAGGAAGACCACCACGGCCAGCGAGATCCCGTACGAGAGCGGGTGCATCAGGGCGGCGGGCACGCCGAGCGCGTGGAACGGGCCCTCCAGCAGATGGGCGATGGTCGGCTCGGCGAGCGCGCCCAGGCCCAGCGAGCAGACGGTGATGCCGAGCTGGGCGGCGGCGAGCATCGCGGAGACGTTGGAGAGCGCGTGCAGCACGGTGCGGGCCCGCTTGTCGCCGGCTTCGGCGAGCGGTTCGATCTGGCTGCGACGGACCGAGATGACGGCGAACTCGGCGCCGACGAAGAACGCGTTCCCGAGCAGGAGCAGGAGGGCGACGGCCAGTTGGAGCGCGGTCATCGGGTCCCGTCCTCGGCACCGGGGCGCGCGCGCCCGGTCGTGCGTTCCACCCGGACCCGGCTGGTGCGGTGGCGGTCCACCGCCTCGACGGTGAACCGCCAGCCGGGCAGTTCGGCCTGCTCGCCCGGGACGGGCAGCCGGCCGAGCAGGTCCGAGACGAGACCGGCCAGGGTCTCGTACGGGCCGTCGGGAGCGTGCAGGCCGATGGACTCCAGCTGGTCCAGCCGGGCCCGGCCGTCGGCGGCCCAGACGGGCAGCCCGTGGACCGGCGGGAGCGGGAGCAGCTCGGGGGTGTCGGCCGGGTCGTGCTCGTCCTGCACCTCGCCGACGAGCTCCTCGACGATGTCCTCGACGGTGACGACACCGGCGGTACCGCCGTACTCGTCGACCACGATGGCCATCGGCTGGAGCCGGCGCAGCCGGTCGAGCAGGCGCTCGGCGGGGAGCGTCTCCGGCACCAGCAGTGGCGGCACCGCGAGGTCGCCGACCCTGACCAGACCGCGCCGGGCGGGCGGCACCGCGAGGGCGTCCTTGAGCGTGACGGTGCCGGTGACCTCGTCCAGGCTGTCGGTGTAGACCGGGAAGCGGGAGAGGCCGGTGGCCCGGGTGAGGTTGAGCACGTCGGCGGCGCTGGCGTCGCGCTGGAGGGCGGCGACGTCGACGCGCGGGGTCATCACCGACTCGGCGGTGAGGTCACCGAGGCCGAGGGTGCGCACGAAGAGGGTGGCCGACTCCTCGTCCATCACCCCGGCCCGGGCGGAGTGCCGGGCGAGCGAGCCCAGCTCGGCGGGGGTCCGGGCGTGACCCAGCTCCTCCTGCGGCTCGATGCCGAAGGCCCGGACGGTGCGGTCCGCCGAGCCGTTCAGGAAGCTGATCAGCGGGCGGCAGGCGCGCGAGAACGCCATGTGCGGGGAGGCCACCGAGCGGGCGACCTGGAGCGGCCGGGAGATCGCCCAGTTCTTCGGGACGAGTTCGCCGATCACCATCTGCACCACGGTGGCCAGCAGCATGCCGACGATCACCGCGACGCCCCGGGCCGCCCCGTCGGGCAGGCCGACGGCGGTGAACACGGGCTTCAGCAGGACGGAGAGGGCCGGTTCGGCGAGCATGCCGACCACCAGCGAGGTGACGGTGATGCCGAGCTGGGCACCGGAGAGCTCGAACGAGAGGTGTCGCAGGGCCCGGGCGACCCGGCCGGACTTGGCGTCACCGGCTTCGGCGGAACGCTCCACCGCGCCGCGCTCGACGGTCACGAAGGCGAACTCGGCTGCCACGAAGAGGCCGTTGGCGAGGATGAGCAGGAACGCCGCGAGCAGCAACAGCCAGGCGGTGATCACAGTGCCGCCTGCCTTCCGGGGTGGGGAAGTCGGGCGGCGCAGGTACTACCGGACGGATCGTCCATGGACGGGGGGAGTCACTCCTCAAGTCGTTTCCGGCAGGGCTCGCTGTCGAATGGCATGGCTTTGCCCCGCTTTTTACCAGCGTAGACGATACCCGTGCGACTGTCGGCCCCCCGTTCGGACCCGCTCCGGAGCGGGTCCGGGGGCGGGTTCACGGGCGGGTCCGGGGCCGGCTCCGGGGCGGTCCCGGGCTGGCCCCGCCGGGGTCAGCGACCGCGACGCTCGGCCAGGTCGCGCAGCGCCCGGGCGTCCGCGATCGCCTGCGCCTTGCCGAGCCCGGACTGGATGCCGACCGCGGCCAGCGAGGTGCCGTCGGCCAGGTCGAGGGTCGCCCACGGGTCGCCCTGGCGGAAGTTGACCCGGACGATCTCGGCCCAGGTCAGCCGGCGGCGGCGGACGAAGTTCACCACGGTGACGCCCTCGGCGTCCGCGATCACCCTGGGCCGGGCCAGCATCAGGCCGGCGCCGGCGAAGAGCACGCCACTGAGCACCATCATGAGCCGGTCGTTGAACTGCCAGCTGGCGGGGAGCGCGACGGCGATCGCGGCGAACATCACCACCAGCAGCGCGCAGACCGGCAGCAGCACGGCCCGGGTACGGCGCGGGGCCCAGGTGACGGGGAACTCGGCGGGGGTGGTCACGTGGGTCTCCGGGGTCTTCCAGTCGGGGCGGGTACCGGCAACCGCCGGCTGCCGGCAGCGAACCGGCCGCTGTCGGCGAAAGGGCGGGGGCGCCGACCGGCGCCCCCGCCCCATTGAACCGCTGCTTACCTCCGCGGCTTCACCCGAGGTGGCTCAGAGCCGGCAGGCGTGGATGTTGGTGACCAGGATGGCCCGGGCACCGATGCCCCAGAGGTCGTCCATGATCCGCTGGGCCTCCTTGCGGAGCACCATCGAGCGGACGGCCACCCAGCCCTCGGTGTGCAGCGGGGAGACGGTCGGCGACTCCAGGCCGGGGGTCAGCGCGACGGCGGCGCCCACGCTCTCGGCCCGGATGTCGTAGTCCATCAGCACGTAGCGGCGGGCCACCAGGACACCCTGGAGGCGGCGCAGGAACTGGTCGACACCCGCGTCCTCCCCCGCGCCCTTGGGACGGATCACCACGGCGTCCGAGATCAGGATCGGCTCGCCGAAGACCTCCAGCCCGGCGTTGCGCAGGCTGGTGCCGGTCTCCACCACGTCGGCGATCACATCGGCCACGCCCAGCTGCACCGCGGTCTCCACCGCGCCGTCCAGCTTGGTCACGGTGGCCTTGATGCCGTGGTCGGCCAGGTGCTGCTCCACCAGGCCGGTGTACGAGGTGGCGATCCGCAGCCCCTCCAGGCCCTGCACGTCCTTCACGTCCACGCCCTCCGGGCGCGCGAAGCGGAAGGTGGAGCCGCCGAACCCGAGGGCCAGCACCTCCTCGGCGTTGGAGTGCGAGTCCAGCAGCAGGTCGCGGCCGGTGATGCCGACGTCCAGCCGGCCGGAGCCGACGTACACCGCGATGTCGCGCGGGCGCAGGAAGAAGAACTCGACCTCGTTGTTCGGGTCGACGAGCACGAGCTCCTTGGGGTCCTTGCGCTGGCGGTAACCGGCCTCATGGAGCATCTCCGCCGCGGGACCCGAGAGCGAACCCTTGTTGGGGACGGCGATGCGCAGCATGGAGGTCTGTTCCTTACCTGTTGGGAGGGGGGTGTGCTGTTCGGACCGGTTCAGAGGTACTTGTAGACGTCGTCGAGCGTCAGCCCGCGCGCGACCATCATCACCTGAAGGTGGTAGAGGAGCTGGGAGATCTCCTCGGCGGTCTGCTCGTCGGACTGGAACTCGGCGGCCATCCAGACCTCGGCGGCCTCCTCGACGACCTTCTTGCCGATCGCATGGACGCCCTGCTGGACGAGCTGCGCGGTACGGGAGGACGAGGGGTCGCCGGTGGCGGCCTTCTGCTGGAGCTCGGTGAAGAGCTCCTCGAATGTCTTCGAAGCCATGATGGACTCACCTTACGGCGTGCGGGCTTACGGGCGGTAAACGGTCCCGGACCGTGGACAGTCCGGTGGACATCCACGGTCCGGGACCGTGCCGGTGGGCGCGCCCACCGAGCGGGGCCCCGGTCAGGCCACCGACCTGAGGACGACGGCGGTGGCGACGGCCGCCGTGACGGCCTCGTGCCCCTTGTCCTCGGCGGAGCCCGGCAGGCCCGCACGGTCGAGTGCCTGCTGCTCGTTGTCACAGGTCAGGACGCCGAAGCCGACCGGGACACCGGTGTCGACGCTGACCTGGGTGAGACCGGAGGTGGCGGCCTGGCAGACGTAGTCGAAGTGCGGGGTGCCCCCGCGGACGACCACGCCGAGCGCGATCACGGCGTCGTAGCCGCGGTCCGCGAGGCGCTTGGCGGCGACCGGCAGCTCGAAGGTGCCGGGCACCCGCAGCACGGTCGGCTCGTCGATGCCGAGCTCCTTGAGGGCGCGGTGGGCGCCGTCCAGCAGGCCGTTCATCACCTGCTCGTGCCACTGGGCGGCGATCACGGCGACCTTGAGGCCGGCGGCGTTGTCGATGGTGAGCTCGGGGGCTCCGTGGCCGCTCATGTGCTGTTCCTCTTTCGGGGGTCGGTCGGGACGGAGGGGGTCTCAGGAGCCGAGACCGGGCAGGTCGTGGCCCATCCGGTCGCGCTTGGTCCGCAGGTAGCGCAGGTTGTGCTCGCCGGCCGGGGTCTCGACCGGCTCGCGGCCCTTGACCTTGAGGCCGTGCTCGGTGAGCGCGGCGAGCTTCTCCGGGTTGTTGGTGAGCAGGGTGAGCGAGCGCACGCCGAGGTCGCCGAGCATCTGGGCGCCGATGCTGTAGTCGCGGGCGTCGGCGGGCAGGCCGAGGTCGAGGTTGGCGTCGACGGTGTCGCGGCCCTGCTCCTGGAGCGCGTAGGCGCGCAGCTTGTGGGCGAGGCCGATGCCCCGGCCCTCGTGACCGCGCAGGTAGAGGACGACGCCCCGGCCGGCCTCGGCCACCTTGCCGAGCGAGGCCTCCAGCTGCGGGCCGCAGTCGCAGCGCAGCGAACCGAACACGTCACCGGTGAGGCACTCGGAGTGGACCCGCACCAGCACGTCCTCACCGTCGGGCAGGCGCCCGTCGGCGTCCAGCCCGCCGGCGACCAGCGCGAGGTGCTCCACGCCGTCGATGGTGCCCCGGTAGCCGACCGCGGTGAACTCCCCGTACGCGGTGGGCAGCGCGGTGACGGCGGCCCGGTCCACGTGGAGTTCGGTGCGCCGGCGGTAGGCGATCAGGTCCTCGATGGAGATGATCGCGAGTCCGTGCTCGCGGGCGAACGCGACCAGTTCGGGCAGCCGGGCCATGGTGCCGTCGTCGTTGACCACCTCGGCGATGGCACCGGCCGGTGCCAGCCCGGCCAGCCGGGCCAGGTCGACGGCGGCCTCGGTGTGGCCGGGGCGGACGAGCACACCGCCCTCGACGGCCCGCAGCGGGAAGACGTGCCCGGGGCGGGTGAGGTCGCCGGGCTCGGTGCCGGCGCTGGCGAGCAGCCGGACGGTCCGGGCGCGGTCGGCCGCCGAGATGCCGGTGTCGACCCCGTCGCGGGCGTCGACCGAGACGGTGTACGCGGTGCCCTTGCGGTCCTCGTTGACCTGGGTCATCGGGGGCAGCTTGAGCCGGTCCAGCTCCGCGCCGGTCATCGGGGCGCAGATCACGCCGGAGCTGTACCGGATGGTGAAGGCCATCAGCTCGGGGGTGGCCGCGGAGGCGGCGAAGACGATGTCGCCCTCGTTCTCGCGGTCCTCGTCGTCGACCACGATCACGGCGCGGCCGAGCGCGATGTCGGCGACGGCCCGCTCGACGGGGTCGAGCACGAGGTCGAGGTCGTCGGTCTGGTCGGTGGTCATGCCGTGGCTCCCTGGGGGACGGTGGCGGACGTGGGGCGCGGCGCACGGGTGCTCAGCCACCAGGAACGCAGGCCGAGCAGTACCAGGACGAAGTAGATGGAGTAGGTGAGGCCGGAGAAGGAGTAGCCGCTGTTGAAGGCGAGCGGGACGCCGACCACGTCGACGGCGATCCAGGCGAACCAGAACTCCACCCAGCCGCGGGCCTGGGCGACCATCGCCGCCAGCGTGCCGACGAAGATGTAGGCGTCCGACCAAGGGCTCCAGGACAGGCTGGGGTTGGCCAGGAACAGCCAGGCCAGCGCACTGGTGCCGAGCGCGGTGCCGACCACCAGGGCGGCCCGCTCGGGCCAGCTCGCGAACCGGACGGCGATCCCGTCCGCGCCCCGGCGGCCGCGGCGCCAGCGCGTCCAGCCCCAGGCCGCCGTGGCGACCACGATCAGCTGCTTGCCGATCAGGCCGGGGACGTGGCCGTTCAGGTAGGCCGTGATGAGCACGGCGCCGGACAGCAGCTGCACCGGCCAGCTCCACACCGAGCGGCGCCAGCCGAGCGCCAGACCGAGCAGGCCGAGCAGGTTGCCGATCATGTCGGCCCACTTCACGTGCTCACCGAAGACGGTGAACGCTTCTCCACTGAGCCAGTTCACTGGGATTCTCCGGCGGTCGTCGACGGCAGGGCGCGGGAGTCGAGCAGCCGCTCCACGTACTTGGCGAGGACGTCGACCTCCAGGTTGACGCTCTCGCCGACGGCCTTCGTGCCGAGCGTGGTCAGCGCGAGGGTGGCCGGGATGAGGCTGACGGTGAAGCTGTCGCGGGCGGCCTCGACCACGGTCAGGCTGACGCCGTCGACGGTGATCGACCCCTTCTCCACCAGGTAGCGGGAGATGGCGGCGGGCAGCGAGAAGCGCAGCACCTCCCAGCGGAGTTCGCCGGCGGCGTCGCGCTCGCCGGGCTCCCGGCCCACCAGGGTGCCGGTCGCGTCGACGTGGCCCTGGACGAGGTGCCCGCCGAGCCGGGCGCCGAGTGCCATCGCGCGCTCCAGGTTGACCCGGGAGCCGGGCGCGAGCTCGCCCAGGCTGGAGCGGTGGAGCGTCTCGGCCATCACGTCGGCGCTGAACTCAGCGGTGCCCGCGGCCAGTTGCTCAGGGGAGTCGACCACGGTCAGGCAGACGCCGTTGACCGCGATGGAGTCGCCGTGGCGCGCGTCCTGACAGACCACCGGGCCGCGCAGGCGGATCCGCGAGGAGTCGCCGATCTCCTCGATCGACACGACCTCGCCGAGCTCTTCGATGATGCCGGTGAACACCCGGGTTCTCCTCGCGCTTAGGGGCGCGGACTCCGGGGCGGCACGGGAGAGGACACGGACGGGCGCGGGTGCGCGGGCCGACGGCAGGACCCGTCGCCAGGTCACCGCGAACCGCCGGGAGAGGACTCTCCCGTCGCACACCTCCCCGAGGTCCACCGGGGGACCACGGGCACTGCTCTTCGTCCGCCGCGCACGCCTCCCATCCGGACTTTAACCGTCGGTCCAGGAATTTCACCTGGTCAACCGGCCGCTGGCTGCGGACGGGTCGCGGACTGTAACCGCCGGTTCGGATTTTCACCGACCCCGGAGTGCGCTGAACGTCACTGCTACTACTGACGTCATTGTGCCACGGTCCGCGCAGGGCGAGGGAGAGGCTTCCGCTGTGGCCTGTTTCACGCGGGGAGCGGGAATGCCCGGGGGCGCGCGCGGGTGTCCGCGACGGCGGTGCGACGCCCCCCCGGCCGCCCGGTGGCGGCCCGGGGTGCGGCGGGCGCAGTCTGGTGGTAGCCGGCCGGCAGCGGCCGACCGGGACTCCTGGAGGTGCGAGGACGATGGCCAAGTTCATGGACGTCCACCACGGCATGACCGGAATCACCGGCGAGGAACTGCGGATGGCGCACCAGGCCGATCTCGCGATCGAGGCCGAGGAGGGCGTGCACTTCGAGCAGGCCTGGGCCGACCCCGAATCGGGCACGGTGTACTGCCTCTCCGAGGCACCGTCGAAGGAGGCCGTGCAGCGTGTCCACGAGCGCACCGGCCACCCGGCGGACGAGGTCCACCCGGTACCGATCGCGGTGTGACGCCGGCCGGACCGGGACCCCCGGACCGGCGCTCCCGGTCCGGCCGCGCCCGCGACCGGCTCAGCCGGCCGGGACCGGCGTGAAGTGGCTGACCTCGGGCGGGTGCGCGAGGTAGCGCAGCTCGCCCTCCGACCAGACCGGCCTGATCCGCCACATCGGCCCGGCGTACCCGCGCAGGGCCTCCTCGTCCCGCCAGCGGCTCACCACCAGCACCCGGTGTCCCTCCTCGGCCACCGAGCGCAGCAGCTCGCCGCCCAGACAGCCGTCCGTCCGCCCGAGCTCGGGGATCACCTGCGTGGTCAGCACCGCGCAGAACTCTTCGACGCGCCCGGCCATGACCTGCCCGGCCCAGATCCTGACGATCACGTCCACCACCTCCCGCGAAAGGCCCTGTCCCCCATTATCTGCGCGAAATGCCTGGTGGGGAGGGCCCAATGGTGCCGCGACGAGAGCCTCCGGGCCGGCCGCGGGGACGCCTTCGCTAGATTTCCAGTATGACCATCACGCCGGAAGCTGCCCTGTCGTCAAAGTCCGGACCCACGCCCCCGGAGAGCCTGTTCGCGGCGCTGGAGGCGAACGCGGTCCGCGCCGCGGCCGAGCTGCGGGAGATCTACGAGCAGCCCGGCGACCACGCGCGGCGCAAGCAGGTGGACCACCTCCACGAGGTGGCACGGAAGCTGATCGCCTGCGCCTCGATGGTCTTCGTGGCCAGCACGGACGCGGCCGGGCGGTGCGACGTGTCGCCGCGCGGCGGCCCGGCCGGGCTGGTGTCGGTCCTGGACGAGCACACCCTCGCGATCCCGGACGCCACCGGGAACAAGCGGCTGGACACCCTGCACAACATCGTCGAGACCGGCCAGGTCGGGCTGATCTTCGTGGTGCCGGGCCGGGACACCACGCTCCGGGTCAACGGGCGGGCCTGCGTCTCCACCGACCCGCGGCTGCTGGAGCAGCTGACGGCGGTCGGCAAGCCGCCGCGCAGCGCGATCGTGGTGGGGGTCGAGGAGGTGTACGCGCACTGCCCGAAGGCGTTCCTGCGCGGCTCGGCGTGGAAGCCGGAGAACTGGCTCGGCAAGGACGAGCAGCCCAGCTCGGCCGAGGTCACCCTGTCCCACCTGCGGGATCCCGCGCTGACCATCGAGATGATCGAGCAGACCGAGCGGGAGGCCCTGCTCTACCGGTACGAGTAGCGGGCCCGGCCCGGCGGACCTCCCGGCCGGTGGCCCCCGCCCGGTGGGCTCCTGGCCCGGGGCGGCGGACCGACCCCGGAGGGCCGGTGCGCCGCCCGCCGTCGACGCCCCGGTGGCGGACCGGTCTCAGGCCGCGGCCTTGACGTCCACCACGCTCGCGTCGGCGGCCGCCCGCCGGACGGCGTCGACCCCCTTGTGGGCCGCCTCCTTGCTCGCATAGCCCTGCCCGGTGGCGACGATCTCGCCGTTGCCCGCCTTGAGCCGGAACCGGTACTTGCCCCCGGCGTCCTCGTAGACCTCGAACTTGCCCGACATCCGGGCCACCTCCTCGTCCTCGACGGGACGCGGGGTGCGCCCCTCCAGCACCCTGCGCCCGCGCGTCCGGCCGCCGCACCCGGTCGGCGGCCGGACGGGTGACGCGGTGCGGCGCACGACCCGCGGGGGTGCCGGGCCGGCGGACGGTGGTTTGAATGGACGGATGGACTGCGTCTTCTGCGCGGTGGTGGCGCACCGGGAGCCGGCCCACCTCGTCCTGGACGACGAGGTGGCGGTGGCCTTCCTGGACCGCCGGCCGCTCTTCCCCGGTCATGTGCTGGTGGTGCCGCGCGCCCACCACCGCACGCTGGCGGACCTGCCGGCGGCGCAGGTGGGCCCGTTCTTCCTGCGGGTGCAGCGGGTGTCCGCCGCCGTGGAGCGCGGGCTGGGGGCGGCCGGCAGCTTCGTCGCGGCGAACAACCGGATCAGTCAGTCGGTGCCGCATCTGCACGTGCACGTGGTGCCGCGCAATCCGAAGGACGGGTTGCGCGGCTTCTTCTGGCCGCGCGGGACGTACCCGGACGAGGCGGGTGCGGCGGCGGTCGCCGACCGGCTGCGGGCGGCGCTCGCCGCCTCCGGTCCGTAGCGTCCGGTCCGTAGCGGCCGGGGCGGGGAACGCCGGACGGGGGCAGTGAGCGGGGACGCCCGGACGGGGACGGGGGCGGGCCGCCGGGCTCCGGGCCGCCGGGGGGAGCGGGGGAAGCGGGGGCGACGGGCGGGTGGGCCCGCGCCGTCAGCCGGCCTCCAGCCGGGTCGTGAAGCTGAACCGGTCGCCCCGGTAGAGCGAGCGCACCCGTTCCAGCGGGGCCCCGGTCGTGTCCCGGGTCAGCCGGTGGAGCAGCAGCATCGGCAGGGCGGGCGGGGTCCCGATCAGCAGGGCCTCGCGCGGGGAGGCGAGCACCGTCTCGATCCGCTCGTCGGCCGCGCCGAACTCGATGCCGGCCTTCTCCCGGAGGAAGGCGTAGAAGGACGCTCCGGGGTCGAACTCCCGGTCCAGCGCGGGCACCCGGGCCACCGCCAGATAGGTGCTCTCCAGGCCGACCCGCTCGCCGTCCGCGAGCAGCACCCGCTCCAGGTGCCAGACCCGCTCGCCCACCGCGACGGCCAACTGTCCGGCGAGCAGCGGATCGGCGGCGAACTGCTCCAGCCCGATCAGGTTGCGGCCGGGGACCCTGCCCTGGCGGCGAACGCCCTCGGTGTAGCTGGCCAGTGAGAGCGGCTGCTCCAGCTTCGGCCCGGCGACCACGGTGCTGCGCCCGCGCCGGCGGACCCGCCCCTGGATCAGCAGGTCGCGCAGGGCCTGCCGGAGGGTCTCCCGGGCCACCTCGAAGCGGGCCGCGAGCTCGCGCTCGGTCGGCAGCACGCCGCCCTCGCCGAGCTCGTCGACCAGCTCCTCCAGCCGGCCCTTGACGGCGTAGTACTTGGGCACCCGGCCGTGTTCGGGGATACCCGACCTGATCGGCGCGCCGGGGCCGGGAGGGGTGGCCGGCCCGGAGGTCTGTTCCATGGCGCCATCCTCGCAGACCGGTCGGGGCCGTCCGATTCCGGCCGAATTCGCCCCGGAGCGCCGCCACCCCCTTGACAGGTATAGACCATTCCGCTTGAGTCTGGGGTCAACCCCGCACGGACCGCACCGGCCCGCACCCCGGTCGGCCCGCACCCCGGTTCGCCCGTACCCCGGTCGACCCGCACGCACCCGGCCGGCCCGTCCCCCACGACGCGCCGCCCCACGCGGGGCCGGACTCCCCGTCACCACCCACCTCCCTCCACGACCGTGCGGCCCCCACCGCACAAGGGGTGATCAAGTGTCAACGAAACGTCTGCTCGCACTGCTCTCCGCGATGGTCACGGCGCTGGCCGTCGTCCTGCTGCTGCCCGCCGCGGCGGCCAACGCGGCGGCCTGCGCCACTCCGTGGAACGCGTCCACCGCGTACACCGGCGGCGCCTCCGTCTCCTACGGCGGGCACAACTGGTCCGCCAAGTGGTGGACCCAGAACGAGACCCCGAGCACCGCCGGCACCGGCGTCTGGGCCGACCAGGGCACCTGCGGCGGCACGACCGAGCCCACGCCGACGCCGACCTCCGGAAGTTGCGTCTACCCGGACTGGGCGGCCGGCCGCACCTACACCACCGGCACGATCGTCCGCTACACCAACGGCGGGCTCTACCGGGCCACCCACGACAACCCGGGCTACGACCCGGTGATCAGCACCTGGTACTGGGAGCCGTACACCTGCGGCCCGACGACACCGACCCCCACGCCGACCACCACCGCGAACCCCGGCGGGTTCCCGGTCAGCCAGGCGCAGTTCAACCAGATGTTCCCGAACCGGAACTCCTTCTACACCTACCAGGGCCTGCTCGACGCGCTCGGCGCCTACCCCGGCTTCGCCAACACCGGCAGCGACACCGTCCGCAAGCAGGAGGCCGCGGCCTTCCTCGCCAATGTGAACCACGAGACCGGCGGCCTGGTCTACGTGGTCGAGCAGAACACCGCCAACTACCCGCACTACTGCGACACTTCGCAGTCGTACGGCTGCCCGGCCGGGCAGTCCGCGTACTACGGGCGCGGCCCGATCCAGCTGAGCTGGAACTTCAACTACAAGGCCGCCGGCGACGCCCTGGGCATCGATCTGCTGCGCAACCCCAACCTGGTGCAGACCGACCCGGCGGTGGCCTGGAAGACCGCGCTCTGGTACTGGAACACCCAGAACGGCCCGGGCACCATGACGCCGCACAACGCCATGGTCAACGGGTACGGCTTCGGCGAGACGATCCGCAGCATCAACGGCTCGCTGGAGTGCAACGGCGGCAACCCCGCGCAGGTGCAGAGCCGGATCAACGCCTACCAGTCCTTCACCCAGATCCTCGGGACCGTCCCGGGCGCCAACCTGAGCTGCTGACGCGGCGCCAGGGGTGAGGCCACCCCGGTACGCCCCGCCGCTCCCCCGGCACACCACGGGGAGCAGCGGGGCGTACGCCTGCCGGAGGACCGGCGGGGGCCGGAATCATCGCCACGGCGGACGACCGGGCGCCGGCGGGCCCCTACGCTCGAAGCCATGAACGACCTTGGCAGCCTTGTCCAGCGGACCGCCGACCGGCTCGCGACCCAGCAGGTCGGCGTGGTGGTCGCCGGGCTGGCCGGCGGCGCGGTGGAGATCCGCGGCGCCGGGAGCACCACCGCCGCCCCGGCCGGCGGCCCGCCCGGCCCGCGGACGCTGTTCGAAATCGGTTCGGTGACCAAGGTGTTCACCTCGCTCGCGCTGGCCCGGCTGGCACTCGCCGGCACGGCCGGGCTCGACGAGCCGTTGGCCGACCTCCTGGCGGGCGCGCTGCCGCCCGGCGCGAGCGTCCCGGCCAGGCGCGGTACGCCGATCGCGCTCCGACACCTCGCCACCCACACCTCCGGCCTGCCCCGGCTGCCCGCCGGGATGCTGCTGCCGACCCTGCTCCATCCGAACAAGCCGGACCCGTACCGCCACTGCACCCGCGCCGTACTGCTGGCCGGGCTCGGCCGGACGCGGCTGCGCGCGGTACCCGGGCGCGGCTTCCGCTACTCCAACCTCGGCGCCGGGCTGCTCGGCCTGGCGCTGGCCCACCGGGCCGGCACCGGCTACGAGGAGCTGGTGACCAGGGAGATCTGCGAGCCGCTCGGGCTCGCCGACACGGTGATCGGTGTCGACGCCGAGCGGGCGGCCAGGCTCGCCCAGGGGCACACCGCCGGGCGCCGCCCGGTACCCGGGTGGCAGTTGGCCGACCTCGCCGGCGCCGGCGGGCTCCACTCGACCGCCGCCGACCTCGCGGTGCTGCTGCGGGCCCAACTGGCCTCGGGCACGGACCAGGACTCGCCCCTGGCACCCGCGATCGCCCTCACCCGGCAGACGAAGCACAAGGTCAACCCCTTCGCCTGGGCGCACCTCGGCTGGCTCGGCCACCGCCTGCACCAGCGCCAGGGCGGCCACCTGCAGATCTGGCACAACGGCGGAACGGGGGGCTTCCGCTCCTTCGTCGCCTTCGACCCCGAGAAGCAGGTGGGCGTCATAGCCCTGGCCAACACCCGCCGCTCGGTCGACCCCGGAGGCATCGCCCTGCTGCGCGCGCTGCAGAACGCCTGACCGGCGCGGCCCGCCCGGCGGCGGAGTACGGTCCGAGCCCACGGAGCCTCGATAGTTGGATTTCCAAACCCACTCCCCTATAGTGGGTTTGCCTTTCCACCTACCCTCCTGCCCCGGGCCCGACCGCCCGGGCTCCCCCAGAGGAAGGCGGCCGTCATGCGTGACGCCGTGATCGTCGAAGCCGTCCGCACCCCCATCGGCAAGGGCAAACCGGGAGGCTCGCTCTCGGCCGTCCACCCGGTGGAGCTGCTCGCGCACACCCTCCGCGCCCTGATCGGGCGCAGCGGCGTCGACCCGGCCCTGGTCGACGACGTGATCGGCGGCTGCGTCGACCAGGTCGGCGAGCAGGCCATGAACACCACGCGCTACGCCTGGCTGGCGGCCGGTCTGCCGGAATCCGTGCCGGCGACCACCGTGGACCGGCAGTGCGGTTCCTCCCAGCAGGCCGTCCACTTCGCCGCCCAGGGGGTGATCGCGGGGGCCTACGACCTGGTGGTGGCGTGCGGCATCGAGTCGATGAGCCGGGTGCCGATGTGGTCCAACGTCCCGCCCGGCGCGGACCCGTTCGGCGCCGCGATCGCCGCCCGCTACCCCGGCGGGCCGATCCCGCAGGGCGTCAGCGCCGAGCTGATCGCCGCCAGGTGGTCCATCGCGCGGGAGGCGATGGGCGCCTTCGCCCTCGACTCGCACGCCAAGGCCGCGCATGCGCACGCCGCCAGCTGGTTCGAGGCCGAGCTGGCCCCGGTGCCGACCCCCGGCGGGATCGTCACCACGGACGAGTCGGTGCGCCCGGGCAGCACGCCGGAGGCGCTGGCCCGGCTCCGGCCCTCCTTCACCGACGCCGCCATGAGCGCGCGGTTCCCGCAGATCGAGTGGTCGGTGACGGCCGGCAACAGCAGTCCGATCAACGACGGTGCCTCGGCGGTGCTGATCGCCGGCGGCGAGACGGCCGCCCGGCTGGGGCTGCGCCCGCTGGCCCGGCTGCACTCCTTCGCGGTGACCGGTTCCGACCCGCTCCTGATGCTCACCGGCGTGCTCCCCGCCACCGAGAAGGTCCTGCGGCGGTCCGGGCTCTCCCTGGCGGACATCGACCTGTTCGAGGTGAACGAGGCCTTCGCCTCGGTGGTGCTGGCCTGGCTCCAGGAGACCGGCGCCGACCCGGCCAAGCTGAACGTCCAGGGCGGCGCGATCGCCCTGGGCCACCCGCTCGGCGCGAGCGGCACCCGGCTGATGACCACACTGGTGCACGCGATGCGCCGGCGCGGGGCGCGCTACGCGCTGCAGACCATGTGCGAGGCCGGCGGCCTGGCCAACGCCACGGTCCTGGAGGCGCTGGACTGACCGGCCCCCCGGGTTCGCCCGGCGGCCGGGCCGGGCCGCCGGGCTCGCGGGAGCGGCCCGGCGTTCCCCCACGACCGGGCCCCACCCGCCCGGGCCGCTGCGGGGCCGGCGAGCGCACGGCAGGCGGGCGCGGGGCCGGTGGGCGAAACGCGCGGTACGCGGGGGGTGCGTGGGAAGATGGCAGGGCTGGCAGAAACGATCTCCGGGCGGTTCTCTGGCCATGGTGAACGAGCAGCGTGATACCGGTGGGTCCGGGGGGCCGCGCCCGGGGCAGCCGGGTGCCGGGGGGTCGCGTCAGGACGCCCTGCTGATGGTTCCGATCGCGACCGCCCTGATCGAGGCGGACGGGCGGATCCTGCACTGGAGCAGCGACGCGGAGGCCCTGCTCGGGTACAGCGCCGAGGAGGCGATCGGCTCGCTGGCCGCGCAGTTGCTGGCCACCGACGACCAGCGGCCCGAGGTGCTGGGCCTCTTCCAGGACATCGTGGACGGCCGCGGCTGGTCGGGCGTCTTCCCGGTGAAACACCGCGCGGGCCACTACGTGAACCTGGAGTTCCGCACCCACCCGATCTCCGGCCCCGGCGGCAGCCCGCTGGTGCTGGCCGTCGCCTCCGACGTGACGACGCTGCGCCGGATCCAGGCGGACCTCGCCATCCTGAACGGCTTCTTCACGCAGTCCCCCGTCGGCATGGCCGTCTACGACTCCCGGCTGGCCTTCGTCCGGCTGAACGACGCGCTGGCCCGGGTCAACGGCCTGCCCACCGACGCGCACCTGGGCCACCGCCTCACCGAACTGCTGCCGGGCATCAACGGCGCCGAGAGCGAGGCGGTGATGCGGCAGGTGCTGGAGAGCGGCGAGCCCGTGGTGGACACCCGCTCGCACGGCCGCACCCCCGCCGACCCGGCCCGCGACCACGCCTGGTCCGCCTCCTACTTCCGGCTGGAGGACCCGGGCGGGGAGGTCCTCGGGGTCAGTTCGACGGTCGTCGACATCACCGAGCGCTTCCGCGCGGACGCCCGCGCCGCCCGCGCGCAGGAGCGGCTGGCGCTGCTGGTCGACGCCACCGCGTCCATCGGCACCACCCTGGACCTGCGGCAGACCGCCCGGGAACTGGCCGACGCCATGGTGCCGAGGGTCGCCGACATCAGTGGGGTGTTCGCCCTGGAGGCCCTGGTCGCCGGACGCACCGTGGAGCCGCTCGACCCGACCGTCCCGCACCTGGTGCGCAGGCTGGCGCTCGCCACCACCGACCCGCTCTACCCCGCCGACGCGCTGCCGGTGGACGCGGTGCACGAGCTGGCGCCGGACTCGCCGTACGCGCGGGCCCTGGCGACCGGGCACACGGTGGTGGTGCCGTCCTGGGAACTGCCGCTGCTGAGCGCGGCGATCACCGAGAGCCGCCGCCAGGCGTACCTCGGTGACCGCCCGCGTTCGGTGCGGATCACCCCCCTGGTGGCGCGCGGCACCACCCTCGGCATGGTGGTGTACTCGCGGCGCGGCGAGCGGGAGTCCTTCGCCGAGGCGGACATCACGCTCGGCGACGAACTGGCCTCGCGGGCCGCCGTCGCCATCGACAACGCCCGGCTCTACCTGCGCCAGCACCAGACCGTCCTGGCCCGCCAGCAGGCCCTGCGCGAGGCGAAGGCCGCGCAGGAGCGGCTGGCGCTGGTCAACGTCGCCTCGGCGCGGATCGGCACCACCCTCGATCTCGCCCAGACCGCGCAGGAACTGGCCGAGGTCGCCACGCCCCGGCTGGCCGACACCGTGGTGGTGGAGGTGCTGGACGACCTGGTGCGCGGCGAGCGCGAGGTCCGCACCCCGGCCGACGGGTCCGCCGTGCTGCGCCGGATGGCGTTCCACTCGGCGCACGGCTCGACGCTGGCGCCGATCGACCGCACCGGCGGGGTACAGCGGTTCCGGCCCGGCTCGCCGTACGCCTGGAGCCTCGCCCACCGCAAGCCGGTGCTGGTGCCACGGATGGACGAGAAGGGGATGGCCTGGTTCGCCGACGACCCCGTCCGCACGGCGGCCGCGAAGGAGCAGAACGTCCGCTCGTTCATGGTGGTGCCGCTGATCGCCCGCGGCTCCCCGGTCGGCGTCGCCGCCTTCTACCGGACGGTGGTCGAGCGCCCGTACGAGGACGACGACCTGGCGCTGGCCGGGGAGTTGGCCGTGCGGGCGGCCGTCTCGATCGACAACGCGCTGCTGTTCACCCGGGAGCGCGACGCGGCCGACGCCCGCCAGCGCGCCCTGGACGAGGCGTGGGCGGCCCAGCAGCGGCTCTCGCTGCTCAACGAGGCGAGCAACCGGATCGGTACCACGCTCGATCTGCACCGCACCGCTGAGGAGTTGGTGGCGGTGGTGGTTCCGCGCTTCGCCGACTTCGTCACCGTCGACCTGCGGGACGCGGTGCTCGGCGGCGAGGATCCGAGCCCGGTGCCGGACGACGGCTCGGTCCTGATGCGGGCGGTCGCCGTCGGCGAGGTCGGGGCGGACGGCACCATGTCGGCCGCCGCCGACCAGGTGGGCTCCACCTCGCAGTCCGCTCAGGTGTACGCGCAGAGCCTGCGCACCGGCCGCTCGATCCTGGTCTCGGAGGTCGACGAGGCCGCGCTGCGCCGGATCGTGGCCTCGCCGGACCGGGTGCAGCCCGGCCTGGACGCGGGGGTGCACTCCTACCTGATGGTGCCGCTGCTGGCCCGCGGGATGGTGCTGGGCGGCGCGGAGTTCCTGCGGACCCGCAACCCGCTGCCGTACGGGCCGGCGGACCGGGCGCTGGCCGAGGAGCTGGCCGCGCGGACGGCGCTCGCGATGGACAACGCCCGGCTCTACCGCCGTGAACGGGACACCGCGCTCACCCTGCAGCGCAGCCTGCTGCCGCAGGAGATCCACCGCACGATCGGTCTTGAGATCGCCTACCGCTACCTGCCCAGCAGCGTGGTCAGCGAGGTCGGCGGCGACTGGTTCGACATCGTCCCGCTCTCCTCCGGCCGGGTCGCCCTGGTGGTCGGCGACGTGATGGGCCACGGCATCCGCGCCGCCGCCACCATGGGCCAGCTCCGCACCGTGGCGAGGACGTTGATCACGCTCGACCTCGACCCGGAGCGGGTGATGCACCGGCTGGACGAGGCCACCGCGGAGATCGGCGAGGGCCAGTTCGCCACCTGCGTCTGCGTGATCTACGACCCGGTGGACCGGCGCTGCACCGCCGCCTGCGCCGGCCACCTGCCGCCCGTGGTGGCCGGCTCCGACGGCCGGGCCCGGCTGGTCGAACTGCCCGCCGGCGCGCCCCTCGGCGTCGGCGGAGTCCCCTTCGAGAGCGTGGAGTTCACCCTGCCGGAGAACGGCATCCTGGCGCTCTACACGGACGGCCTGGTCGAGCGCCGGGGCCGGGACATCGACCAGGGCCTGGACCTGCTCTGCCGGACCGTCGCCGACCGGCGCCGCTCGCTGGAGCAGACCTGCGACGCCGTACTGGCCGAACTCACCGGCCGCACCAGCGAGGACGACATCGCGATCATCCTGGCGCAGTCCCTGCCGACCGGCAGCGACCGGATCGCCACCCTCTCGCTCAGCGACGACCACGCGATGGTCGCGCACTCACGCCGCTTCACCCGGGAGACGCTGGCCGGGTGGGGCCTCGGCGCGCTCGCCGACTGGGCCGAACTGCTCACCAGCGAGCTGATCACCAACGCGCTGGTGCACGCCGGATCGCCCGTCCAGCTGCGGCTGTTCCACAACCGGGTGCTCACGGTGGAGGTCGCCGACCGGGACAGCGAGTCGCCCCGGATCCGCCGCGCCCGGGAGGAGGACGAGGGCGGGCGCGGCATGCACCTGGTGAACGAGCTCGCGCACCGCTGGGGCAGCCGCCGCACCCGGGACGGCAAGGTGGTCTGGTTCGAGCTGGAGCTGCCGCCGGGCACCACCGCCCGGTAGCCCCCGGTCGCGCGACCGCCCCGGCCCGGCACGACGACCGACGTTCGTCGCCGGCCCCGCGCCGTCGTGGAGCGCTACGTCACCGCCATCGCCACCGGCGATCTGCCCACCGCGGTGGCCTCGTTCGCCGAGGACGCCACCTGGTCGCACCGGGCGACCTGCCCCTGTCCCGGGTGTGGCGCGGCCGGGCCGCGACCACCGAGGACTTCCTCGGCGCGGTGGGCACCCTGTTCGCACCCGACGGCGCGCCGGAGGTGACGTTGACCGGACTGCTCGCCGACGGCCCGCGGGTGGTCGCCGAGTGGACCGCGCGCGGGACCGCGGCCAACGGGACCGCGTACGACGACCGGCGCCTGGGCGTCCTCACCGTCGAGAACGGCCTGATCACCGAGGTGCGCGAGTACCTCGACACCCGGCACGCGGCCCGCCCGCCGTTCCCGCCGACGGCAGGCTGACGCGTCGTCACCTTCGCTGCCGGCCGGGCCTAATCGGGCAGCAGGAGATTGACGTCGCCGAACTCGTGCCACAGGTAGCGCTCGTGGACCGCCGCCGCGTAGCAGCGTGCGAGCAGCGGCCGGCCGGCGACCGCGGCCAGCATCAGCAGGTGGGAGGCGCGGGGTTCGTGCCAGCCGGTGAGCAGCCCGTCCACCGCGCGCACCCCGCGCTCGGGGGTGACCACCACCTCCGTCCAGCCCTCGGCCTCCCGCACCGTCCCGTCCGGGCCGACCGCCGATTCCAGGGCCCGAACCGCGGTGGTACCGACCGCGATCACCCGCCCGCCACCGGCCCGGACGTGTCCGACCAGCCCGGCGGTGGCGGCCGGCACCCGGAACCACTCGGGGTACGGCGTCTCGTGCGCCTCCGGCGAGGAGACACCGGTGTGCAGCGTGATCGGCGCGACCAGCACGCCGCACCCGGCCAGCCGGGCCACCACCTCGGCGGTGAACGGCCTGCCGGCGCTGGGCATTTCGCTGCTGCCGGGGACGGTGGCGAAGACCGTCCGGTAAGCCTCGATCGGCCAGTCGCGATCCACGTACCCGTAGCGGATCGCCTTGCCGTGGCGGGCCAGGTAGGCAGCCGGCGGCCCGGGCAGCGAGAGCCGGGCGTACCAGAGCCGTGGCGAGAACGCCTCGACCAGGTCGGCCGCGGCACCACCCGGCAGCGTCACCCGCACCCCCGGACGGGCCGGGGACTCGGCCGGCGGGTAGGCGGTCGGCGCGGCGCCCGGTGCCGCGCGGCGCAGCTCGACCAGAAAGGCGCCGCGCCCGTCCGGCCGGGCCGAGGAGACGTGCAGCACGACGGGGATGCCGTCCGGCAGCCGACCGGGCAGCGCGGCGGGCAGGGTGGCCGAGTTGTTCACCACCAGGAGGTCCCCGGGGCGCAGCACCTCGGGCAGCTCGGTGAACCGGCGGTGCTCGACGGCCGGCCCGCGCCGGCGGCCCACCAGCATCCGCACCCCGTCCCGGGCGGTGCCGCGCGCCTCCGCCGGGGCGCGGGCGGAGAGTTCGGGCGGGACGTCGACGTCGATCCCCGGCGCCGCGGCCGCCGTCATCGCCGGCCCTGTCGCTCGCCCCGGGCGTCGGTCGGCAGCCGGGAGGCGCGGTAGCGTCCGGAGGCCCGGCTGCCGCCCACCAGGGCGAGCAGGGCGGGCACCACCGTCTCGGGGAGCGGCTCGTCGGAGATGTCCTCACCCGGGCAGGCGTCCTGGTACATCCGGGTGCGCATGGTGCCCGGGTCCACCGCCCAGACCCGCACGGCCTCCTCCTCCCGGGCCAGCACGGCGGAGGCCTGGTCCAGCGCCGCCTTGCTGGCCCCGTAGCCGCCCCACCCGGGGTAGGCCTCGACGGCCGCGTCCGAGCTGATGTTCAGGACGGCGCCGGCGTGCTCGCGCAGCTGGGGCAGCAGGAGCTGGGTGAGCGCGATCGGCGCCAGCGCGTTGACCTCGAAGGTCTCCAGCAGATCGGCGAGCGGGACGTCGGCGAGGCGGGGCAGCGGGTCGCCGGCCGCGTCGGAGCCGTTGAGCGTCCCCGCGTTGTTGACCAGGAGGTGTGCGCCGCCGAGCCCGGCGGCGGCCTCGGCGAGGCGGGCGCGGTGGTCGTCGTCGGTGACCGACCCGGCCGGCGCGACCACCCTGGTGACGGCGGCCAGTTCGGCTGCGACCGCGGCGAGTCCGGTCGCGTCGCGGGCGGTGATCACGAGCTGCCATCCGTCGGCGGCGAGGGCCCGCGCGAGGGCCCGGCCGAGGCCGCGCGAGGCGCCGGTGACCAGAGCGACGGGGGCGGCGGGTGGCGTGGTGTGCTGCGGTGCGTTCATGACACCACGATCGCTCCGGCGCGGTCGGGTACGGATCGGCCCGAGAACCGGGGGCCGGTCGTCCGTTCGGCCTAGACCGCCGGACCGAGGACCGGTCCCCGCTCCGGGTCGGGCCGGTCGGGCCGGTCGGGCGGCTCGGCACCGGCCCGCGACGGCCGATCGGCGTCGGGCCCCGGGGCCGCCCACGCCTGCGGATCGGCCCAGGCGGCCAGCGTGCGGCGGGTCTCGAAGCGGCGCGGCCGGCCGGTCAGCGGGTCGGTGAACTCGACCACGGAGGCGAGCAGTTGCAGCGGCCGGCGGAAGTCGTCCGGCGCCGGCTCCGGCAGCACCACCGGGTACACCGGATCCCCCAGGATCGGCACCCCGAGGCCACTCATGTGCAGCCGCAGCTGATGGGTGCGCCCGCTGAGCGGTCGCAGCCGGTAGCGGGCCAGCCCGTCGCGGTGCTCGATCAGGTCGATCCGGCTCTCGCTGTTGGGCGGCGCGTCCAGCTCCCGCGCCGCGATCACACCGCGCTCCTTGACGATGTGGCTGCGCACCGTGCGGGGCAGCGCGAGCCCCGGGTCGTGGGCCGCGACGGCCTGGTACTCCTTGCACACCAGCCGGTCACGGAAGAGCGTCTGGTAGGCGCCCCGCTCCTCGGGCCGCACCACGAACATCGCCAGGCCCGCCGTCAGCCGGTCCAGCCGGTGCGCCGGGCTCAGGGCGGGCAGGTCGAGCCCGTGGCGCAGTCGGGAGAGCGCCGTCTCGACGACGTGCCGGCCGCGCGGGGTGGTGGCCAGGAAGTGCGGTTTGTCGACCACCACCAGATGGTCGTCGTGGTGCAGCACCTCCAGCTCGAACGGGACCGGGACCTCCTCGGGCAGGTCGCGGTACAGCCAGAGGTGACCGCCCGGGCGGAACGGCTCGTCCGGCCCGATCGGGCCGTCCACACCGACGATCTCGCGCCCGCGCAGCAGCGCGTCGATCCGCTCCGGGTCGACGGTCGGCAGCCGCTCGGCCAGGTAGGCGCGGACCGTCGGCCACGACCCCTCGACGGGCAGCCGCAGGTGCGCCGGGTCCACCCCGCGGCGCTGCGGGAGGGGTGCGGTCGGTGCCTTGCGCTTGCGTCTCATCTCGCGGCCAGCCTAGCCGGGGGCGCCGCGACGGCCGGGGCCGCAGGGGCGCCGGGGGCCGGGACAGGAATCGCGGGGGCGGTCCAGGCCGGGAGCCGCCGGGAACCGCCGGGCGCCCGAGGTGCCGGAGGCCGCCGGGCCGGTGGAGAGTGGACAGTGGGCCCCGCCGCCCGCCCACCGGAGGTGTACGCGTGACCGCAGACGGCCCGAAGAACGCGCTGCCGCCGTTGCGCCTGCCCCGGCGGACCAGGCGACTGCTGTGCTGGGCCTTCCTGCTGCTGGTCGCGGCCGTGGTGGCCGACCTGCTCACCGGGCCGGGCACGACGCTCTCCCCGGTGCTGGCGGTGGCGCCGATGCTGGCGGGGGCGACCACCCGCTCGGCCCGGGTTCCGCTGTTCGCCGGGGCAGTCGCCACCGCCGCCGTCGTCCTGCTGGAGCTCAGCAACAGCAGTCTGCCCGACTCCGTCCACCTGACCGCGCTGATCACCGTCCTGGCCGCCACCCTGGCCAGCGCCGCCAACGTCGTCCTGGTCTCGGCCCGGGAACGCGAGCTGACCCAGGTCCGCACGGTGGCCGAGGCGGCGCAGCGGGCGCTGCTGCGCCCGCCGCCGGAGCGGCTCGGACCGCTGCGGGTGGCCGTGCGGTACGCGGCGGCGGCCGCCGAGGCCCGGATCGGCGGGGACCTCTACGAGGTGGTGGACACCCCGCACGGGATCCGGATCCTGCTGGGGGACGTCCAGGGGCACGGACTCCCTGCGGTGGAGACCGCCGCGGACGTGCTGGGGACGTTCCGGGAGGCGGCCCGGACCGAGCCGGACCTGGCCCGGGTGGCGGAGCGGCTGGACGCGGCGCTGGCGGGCCGGGCGGTGAACGAGCGGTTCGCGACCGCGTTCCTGCTGGACGTGGAGCGCTCCGGCGGGCGGGCCGGCTTCGTCAACTGCGGGCATCCGCACCCGCTGCTGCGCCGGGCGGGGCGGGTGACCGAACTGGCACCGCCGCAGCACGCCCCACCGCTGGGCCTGCTCGGGCTGATCGGCGGGCACTACCGGGCGGGCGGCTTCGACCCGCTGCCGGGCGACCTGCTGCTGCTCTACACCGACGGCGTCTCGGAGGCCCGCAACGCCGCGGACCGGTTCTACCCGTTGGCGCGACGGCTGGCCGGGCTCCCCGCCACGAGCCCCGGGGCCGTGCTGGACGCGCTGCTCGCCGATGTCGGCGACTGGGTCGGCGTGGCCGGGCCGACCGACGACGCGGCGCTGCTCGCGCTGCGCTGGGAGCACTGACGGCGCGCGGGCGCGGCGCCGCGCGGGCCGGCCGGGCGCGACTGTCAGTGGCCCGTGCCAGGCTGTGATCGCGACCGGCGGGGTGCCGGCCGGGCGACGGCGTCGAGGGGACAGGGCCATGGGCCGGAAGACGGACGGATCGTTCGAACTGACCAGCTTCGAACCGGAGGAGACGGACGAGCAGCCGGGCACCACGCTCGGCCGGGTCCGGATCACCAAGACCTTCACGGGCGGCCTCACCGGCAGCAGCGTGGTGCGGATGCTCTCCGTCCTGGACGGTGCGGGCGGCCCGGCCGCGTACGTCGCGGTGGAGCACTTCACCGGCGAGCTGGACGGGCGGAAGGGCTCGTTCGTGCTCCAGCACGCGGCGCCGGGGAGTCAGGGCGAGCGGCTGGCGATCCGGGTGGTGGCGGGCACCGGGGCCGGCGAGCTGACCGGGATCACCGGCGCGTTCGAGCTGTCGACGGACGACGGGGGCGCGCACAACTACGTCCTGGAGTACGAGCTGGGCTGACCGGGGCCGGAGCGGCCGCGCGGTGGCCCCCGCGCGGCGCCCGGCCGTTCGCCCGGGCCGCTGTCACGATGATGCGATCAGTGCACGATCGACGTCGGAGGGTGACGCATGCCCGGTACGGCGGCCTCGGTGACGGGGGCCACGACGACAGCGACCACCACGACGGCCGGCGGGCGGGACACCGTCGACGGGGTGCTCGCCCGGTTGCGGGAGATCGGTGCCGGGCTGCCCCCGGAGGACGGCCTGGCGGTGTTCAACCGGATGTACCTCACCGTGACGGACGCCGTGCGGCGCGGCCTCGCGGTTCCACCCGCGGACCCGCGAGGCCGCACCGGTCCCCCGTACTCCGGCCGCCCCTCCTTCGCCGACCCGGTCGCGACGGCCGAGCTGGACGTGGTGTTCGCCGGACGCTACCTGCTGGCCGTGGACGCCGCGGCGGCCGGACGGCCCGCGCCGGCCTGCTGGCAGCCGCTCTTCGAGCTGCGCGCGCACCGGGGCGTCCACCCGCTGCAGTTCGCGCTGGCCGGGATGAACGCCCACATCCAGCACGACCTGCCGCTCGCCGTGGTCGACACCTGCCACCGGCTCGGCTGCGGGCCGGAGCGGCTCGCCGAGGACTACCGGCGGGTCAACGGCCTGCTGGCCGCGGTGGAGACGACCGTCCGGGAGCAGCTGATGCCCGGCCCGGACCTCCTGGAACGGGCCGAGCCGTTGACGCACCTGCTGGGCGCCTGGTCGGTCGACGCCGCCCGGGACGCGGCCTGGGTGACCGCCGGCGCGCTCTGGCGGCTCCGGGGTGTGCCGGCGGCCGCGGCGGCGCTCGCCGCCGCGCTGGACGGCTCGGTCGGTCTGCTCGGCCGTGCGCTGCTCACCCCGCTCGGCCCGGACACACCGCCGGCCGGCCGGCTCCCCGAGGCGAGGAACCGGCCGGCCGGCGGTTGAGTTGAGCGGGTCGGCCGACCGGACGGCCGGCCGACCCTCGGGCGATCAGGCCCAGCTGGAGTGCAGCGGCTTGCCCTCGGCGTAGCCGGCCGCGCTCTGGATGCCGACCACGGCCTTCTCGTGGAACTCCTCCAGGCTGGAGGCGCCCGCGTAGGTGCAGGAGCTGCGCACGCCGGCGACGATCGAGTCGATGAGGTCCTCGACGCCCGGGCGGGCCGGGTCGACGAACATCCGCGAGTGCGAGATGCCCTCCTCGAACAGCGCCTTGCGGGCCCGGTCGTAGGCGGAGTCCTGCGACGTGCGGTTGCTCACCGCGCGCGCCGAGGCCATGCCGAAGCTCTCCTTGTACTGGCGGCCGTCGGCGGTGGTCTGGAGGTCGCCCGGGGACTCGTACGTCCCGGCGAACCAGGATCCGATCATCACGTTGGACGCGCCGGCGGCCAGCGCCATCGCGACGTCGCGCGGGTGGCGGACGCCGCCGTCGGCCCAGACGTGCTTGCCGAGCCGGCGGGCCTCGGCCGCGCACTCCAGGACGGCGGAGAACTGCGGGCGGCCGACGCCGGTCATCATCCGGGTGGTGCACATGGCGCCGGGGCCGACACCGACCTTGAGGATGTCGGCGCCCGCCTCGACCAGGTCGCGGACACCGGCGGCGGAGACCACGTTGCCGGCCACGATCGGGATCTGCGGGTCGAGCCCGCGCACCGCGCGCAGCGCGCTGATCATCGACTCCTGGTGACCGTGCGCGGTGTCGACCACCAGCACGTCGGCGCCGGCCTCGATCAGGGCCTTGGCCTTGCCGGCCACGTCGCCGTTGATGCCGACGGTGGCGGCGACCCGCAGGCGGCCCCGCGCGTCGACGGCCGGGGTGTAGAGGGTGGCGCGCAGCGCGTTCTTACGGGTCAGGATGCCGACCAGACGGCCCTCGGCGTCGACCACCGGGGCGAGCTTGCGGTTCGCCTCACTCAGCTTGTCGAAGGCGTCGCGCGCGCCGATGCCCTCGTCGAGCAGCACCAGGTCGCGCGACATCACGTCGGCGAGGCTGGTGAAGCGGTCGACGCCCTGGCAGTCGGAGTCGGTGACCACGCCGATCGGCTTGCCGTCCTCGACCACGACCAGCGCGCCGTGCGCGCGCTTGTGCAGCAGCGAGAGGGCCTCGGCGACGGTGGCGCCGGGGGCCAGGGTGATGGCGGTGTCGTGCACCAGGTGACGCTGCTTGACCCAGTCGATGACGTCGGCGATCACCTCGGTCGGGATGTCCTGCGGTATCGCGACCAGGCCACCGCGGCGGGCGACGGTCTCGGCCATCCGGCGGCCGGCGATGGCCGTCATGTTGGCCACCACCAGCGGGATGGTGGTGCCGGTGCCGTCGTTCGAGGAGAGGTCGACACCCTGCCGGGAGCCCACGGCGGAACGGCTGGGGACCATGAAGACGTCGTCGTACGTGAGGTCGTACGAGGGCGCGAGGTCGTTCAGGAAGTGCATGGGGATGTCTCCGGCTGTCGTGGGTACACCTGCGGTGCGGACCTGGGCCGGGAACGGGTGGACGCACATGGCTCCCTTGACCCGTGGACCAATCCTCGCTTAAGCGCAGGTGAAAACGCCAGTCCGGCGACCAGCCCTGAAGGTCCGCACGAGGTCTGGACCACGTAGTGCGCGAGGATTCGTAGGAACCTACAGAACCCTGGGGCATCGCACCACCGCGCGATCGGCTCGCCCTCAGTCCTCCTCGGGTCGGACACGCCCGCCGCGGGCAGGCTCCGCCACACCCGCGGCGTCGAGCTCCTCCCGGATCCGCAGGACTTCGTCGAGGGCGGACTCGACCAGGGCCGGGTGCTGTTCGGCGACGGAGCGCAGCAGGGCGATCGACTCGTCCGCGGCGGCGAGCCCCGCGTCGAGGTCGGCGCCGACGAGCAGGCGCACCTGCGCGTACTTGGCCAGCACGGTGGGCAGGGTGAGGTCGGTCGGCGTCCGCGGGGCCGTACGGGCGAGGGCGAGGGCTTCGGCGCTCGCCTCCCGTGCCTCGTCGGCCCGGCCGGTACGGGCCAGGATCAGGCCCAGGATCATCTGCGCGGTGATGAGGCCGGAGTCCGCCTGCACGGGCTGGGTCGAGCGCATCCGGCGGTAGGCGTCGGCAGCGGCGACCGCGTCGGGCACGGCCTCCTCCAGCAGCCCTCGCTCCGCCCGGACCCTGGCCCGGACCAGGAGTGCCCGGCCGACGATGCCCGCGTAGGAACGCAGTCCGGTGTCCGAGACCGACCGGGCCGCGGCCACGGCCCGGTCGAGGTCCGGGAGCGAGGCCGGGTCGCCGAGGGAGTGCAGGGCGGAACCCCGGGTGGTGAACACCATGGCCGTCCCGGCGTGGCGGGCCTGGTCGGTCTCCGGCAGGTGCCCGAAACCCTCGGCGGCCTCGTTCAGGACCGCGAGTGCCTCGGTGCACTGTCCGGCCGACCACAGCCTGTCCGCGTGCGAGGCCAGCGCCAGGGCCGGGGAGGGCTGGTGGGCGTTCCGGTCGGGGCCCGGCAGGTCGCGCCACAGGGCGACGGACTCCGCGGTGAGCCGGTCGGCCTCGTCCGGACGGTCCAACTGCTCCAGGGCGTCGCCCAGGCCGGCGAGCGCGTCGGCCAGCGCCGCCTGACGGTCCGCGGTGCGCTCGCTCTCCCAGCGGTCCCGATGGATCCCGACCGCCTCCGCGGCGATCTCGGCGGCCTCCTCGTACCGCCCCGCCGCGTGCAGGTTGACCCTCAGCGAGTCCAGGGCCTCCAGCAGGCCGGGGTGGTGCCGGGGGCCGTCGATCCGGGCCAGTGCGCGACGGGCTGCCACCACCCTCCGCTTCGCGTCGAGCGCCTCCTCGGTGCGGTGCGCCAAGGAGAGGACGGAGCTGAGCAGGGAGAGCATCTCGGCGGTCTCCGGTTCGGCCGCGGTGGGGGTCGCCGCTTCGACGCCTTCGGCGGCGACCGCGGCGCTCTCCTCGTGCCGCCCGGCCTGGTGCAGGCACAGCGCCCGGGTGGCCAGCAGCCCGGCCAGCAGCCGGCCGAAGCCGCGGGGGTTGGCGGAGGCCAGCTCCCGCGCCAGTGCGAGCCCCTCCTCCGAGGCGGCCAGGGCTTCGTCGTCGCGGCTGGCCCAACGGTGGGCGGCGGCGATGTTGTTGAGGCAGCGCGCCAGGTCGGGCCGGGCCGGGCCGGCGAGGTGCGCGGGCAGCGCGCGGTAGACGCGGGCGGCGTGTTCCAGGTGGGCGAGCGACTCCTCCGGCCGGCCGAGGTCGTCGAGCCGCAGCCCGAGGCTGCACAGCGCCATCGCGTGGTCCGCGGCGTAGGCGTCCGGGAGTTCGCGGTGCAACTCGGCGTAGAGGGCGACGGCGCGTTCGGCGGCCCGGACCGCTTCCTCGGGTCGGTTCGCGTCGCTGAGGTGGTTGGACAGGGTGTTCAGGGACGTGGCCAGCTGATCGCGGTACGCGCCCGGCTGATCCCGGTCCAGCAGCTCGCCCAGTTCGACGCACTCGACGGCCGCTGCCATCGCCTCGGTGGCGCGCCCGGCCCGGCTCAGTTCGTGGGAGAGGGAGTTGAGCGCCTGGGCGAGGCCGTACCGGTACGCGCCCGGGCGGCCGGCGGCGAGTCGGCGACGAATGGCGACCGACTCCTCGGCCGCGCGCAGGGCCCCGGCACTGTCCCCCGAGTCGGTCAGGCAGAGCGACTGGGTGCCGAGGAGCTCGGCGAGCAGGGGCTGCTGGGCGTCCGGATACCGCCGGGCCAACGGACGCAGCAGGTCGACCGCCTCCCCGGCGCGGGCCAGGGCCCGGTCCGCGTCTCCGGCCTTGCGGTACTGCTGCGCCAGGTTGTTCATGCCCCTGGCGAGATCGGCCACCCTGTCCGCGGCCCCCGAGGCGGCGAGCGGCTTGCGGAGCTCCACCACCTCCTCCTCCAGCGGCAGCGCGCTGCGCGGATCGCCGAGCTCGTTGTGGACACGGGCGAGGATCGCCAGGGCGATCGGCAGGTGCTCGGGTTTCTCGACCTCGGACCGGTCGGCCAGTTCCCGGTAGAGGGCCGCCCCTCGGGTGGCCGGCCGGAGGGCCTCCCGCGGCCGGCCGAGACTGGTGAGGATGCCCGCGCGGTTGGCGAGGCAGCCCGCCAGCTTGTTCCGCAGTGCCGTCCCGTCCGGACCGTCCGGACCGTGGGCCCCCGTCGTGGGTTCCAGCCGCTCCACGGCCTCCTCGACCACCGCCAGCGCCGCGGCGTGTTCCCCCGCGTCGAAGTACCACTTGGACAGCTCACGCAGTCCGGTGACGAGGTCGAGCAGCTCCGGCACACCGCCGTCGGCCGGTGCTCGCCGAAGCTCGACCAGGCGTTCCAGCAGACGGATCGCCAACGGGCCGAGGCGGTGGCTGCCGGCCGGCAGCGCGCGCACCAGGCCGGCGAGCCGCCCGGCGTCGACGCCGGGCGCGGAGATCAGGGCGTCCAGCGCGTCCAGCAGCGGCTCGGGCCGCTCGACCTGCGGGGCGACCGCGAGGGCCGGCCCGGCGAGCCGGTCCGGATGGTCGGTGCACAACCGGGTGAGCAGCGGGGCCAGCTTCTCCGACAGCGGCCGGTGCCCGGCGGCCCGGGTGAGCACGGTGAGCAGGCGCTCGGCCCGCACCGGGTCGAGGTCCGTGACGAGGGCGGGCAGCAGGTGGCGGCGGTTGAGCACGCGCTCGCCCGCGAAACGTTCGGCGAGCCGGTCGGGCTGGATCGCGCCCCAGAGGTCCCGGCCGGACCGGTCCGGCGGGTAGGCGTCGGCGAGCCAGTCTCCCACGTGCCCGCGCAGGCCCTCGTCGGCCAGGCCGCGCACCCGGCCCAGCACGTCATCGGCGGCGCCCACCAGGGTGGAGAGCGCCAGCGCGTCCTTGAAGAGCTCCGCCTCCGGTGCCCGGGGCGCGCGGTCGCGGGTGGCGAGGACGTGTCCCCAGTAACGGTTCTCGTGCCCGAGCAGTCGGCTCTCGACGTCCTCGGGATTTTCCCGACGACGGATCAGACGGGTGGCCGGGACCGGCGGCCGCGGCTCCCCGGCCGGCCCGGCGTCCAGCAGGTCGGCCAGCGCGGTCATGTGCAGGGTGAGTGTGTTGGCGAACCCGGGGTGGTCGAGATCGGGCTCGGGCAGCCCGGCCGCGACCGCCGGCCAGGGGCCGCCCATCCGCGCCGCGAACGCGTCGGCCGCGGCGCGGTACAGCGCGGGCCGGGCGCCCGGTTCCTCGGCCAGCGGGGGCAGCGCGACCGGCGGGTAGGTCCCGAGCAGGTCCTCCATCAGCCTGGTGTGCCGCCGGGCCTGCTCCCACCAGTCGCCGGCGGTCCTGGCGAGCAGCAGCACCTTGAACGGCTCGTCCCGCCGACAGGCCGCCTCCAGCAACAGCGCGAGCTGGTCGAGCCGGTTCTCCGCGTAGTCGAGCACCACCAGCACCCGACGGCCCGTCCGCCGCAGCCGGTCGACGGGCTGCGCGGCAGTCGGGGTCGATCCGTGGGACGCCCCGGGCGGCTGGGGCGCGCGCAGCCACACCACCGCCCATCGGTCCTCCCGGTCCTCGGCGGCCGAGGTGAGCCGGGTGGCCAGCTCCCGCGCCAGCCGGGTCTTGCCCGCGCCACCGGGTCCGTGCACCAGCAGCGCGGCGATGTCGTCCTCCCGGCACCAGTCGACCAGCTCGGCCAGCAGTTCTTCCCGACCGTGGAAGCCGACCGTCTCCCGCTCGGGCCGCAGCAGCGCGCTCGGCACCCCGGCCGCAGCGTCCAGGCCCGCCGGCTCACGGGCGATCAGTTCATCGAACTCGACCGGGTGCAGTCGCACCGGATCCGCCCCGAACCGCGCCAGGGCCGCGCGGAACTCCGGGTCGCGCAGCAGCACGGAACTCGGCACCGCCGCCACCGCGCCGTGGCCGGAGTACGGGACCTCGGCCGCGATCACGCCGATCACGAAGTCGCGGCTCAACAGCGCCGCCCCCGACAGGCCGCCCCACGGCAGCCCCCCGCTCGGCCAGTCGGACACGTTCGCCCTGAGGTCGACCAGGTACCGGTCGGCCAGGTAGCCGCTGCCGGGATTGACCGTGCCGCTGAGCTGCCGCTGGTCGGCGACCGACCGGTGCGTCGCGGGGTTGCGGAACTCCGCGATCCTGGGCACGCCCGTTGTCACGCACTCCTGGTTCACCTCGTCGGTGACCAACTCACCCCAGCGTGGCGCGGTCCCGTGCGGCGGCTGCCAACGCGGGTCGTCCACGCGCACCAGAGCGGCGTCGTCGCGCCCGCCGCCGGTGCCGCGCCACACCACGGTGCCGGGCACGAGGACCGCACCGGGCCGGCCGAGCGGGACCACCGAGGCGTCGCAGACGACATGGGCCGACGTCAGGACGAGCGCGGGGCCGATCAGGTACCCCGAGCCGCGGCCCGACGGGCCGTCGACGACCACCACCCGGTCCTGGAGCACGGTTCCCCCTTGTTCGACGCGCCGGTCAGCGACCGATGTGCCCCTCCACCGGGCCCAGCGCGGCCGGTCGGTCCTGCCCGGCACGGATCAGCAGGCCGGTGCCGTCGGGGGCCTTCGGCGTCAGCGTGAACGACACCCGGTGCGTCCGCCCCCGCGAGACCCCCGCCTCCGCCTCCGCCGACACGGCCCAGACCCGGAACTTCCCGCCCGCCTTGGCGTCGGCGCGCAGCTCGACCTCGAACTCCATCTCCACCGGGCCGACCTCGAAGACCACGTCCTGGCCGGCCGCTCGCGCGCTCGCCTTCAGCAACTCGTCGCGCACCGCCGCCACCGCGTCCGCCAGCTCGATGTCCACGTCGCCGTCCCCTCCCCGGTCCGATCCGTTGTCGGCAACGATAGGGACTGCCGGGCCGCCGCACAGCCGAACCGTCGAAGCGGCCGCCGTCCGGCGCGACCCCCGGTGCGAGGCTTCCCGGCACCCGGCCTTGGAGGTTCGTCCAGGAGGCCGCCCTTTCGCCCCGGCCAGGGCCGCTCCCGTACCATTCACGCGGTAAACGAGGCGATCCAGGAAAGCGGCAGCGGGCATCATGACGGCGGGCGTGGACATCGAGCAGGACATCGAGCGGGGCGACGGCACGGAGGTCACCGAGGAGGAGATCGACTACGGTCCCGGCCTCGACCCCGAGCGGCTGCGGCTCTGCCTGGACGTGCTCGACGAGCTGGACCGACTGCACGTCGACCACCCGGACGCGATCACCGTCCGCCAGGCCGTCGGCGGCATATTCCGCACGCTCAAGCAGCGCCGCCGCCAGGAGACCCGGGCCCGCAAGACCGCGAACGACCGCGAGGTCACCGCCCGCACCGCCACCGGCGCGCCGAGCCGGATCGACGACGAGACGGCCGGCGCCTTCGGTCTGACCACCGTCACCACCACCGAGATCGCCGGCATCCTGGAGCGCCCGCGGTCCTGCTACACCTGCAAGCAGCGGTACGTCGAGGTGGACGCCTTCTACCACAACCTCTGCCAGAACTGCGCGGTGAAGAACCGCGCCCACCGCGACGCCCGCGCCGACCTCACCGGCAAGCGCGCGCTGCTCACCGGCGGCCGGGCCAAGATCGGTATGTACATCGCGCTGATGCTGCTCCGCGACGGCGCGCACACCACCATCACCACCCGCTTCCCCAACGACGCCATCCGCCGCTTCACCGCGATGCCGGACAGCGCCGACTGGCTGCACCGCCTGAAGATCATCGGCATCGACCTGCGCGACCCCGCCCAGGTGATGGCCCTGGCCGACGAGGTCGCCGCCGACGGCCCGCTGGACATCCTGATCAACAACGCCGCGCAGACGGTGCGCCGCCCGCCGGAGTCGTACCGCGAGCTGGTCAACGCGGAGTCGGCGCCGCTGCCGGCCGGTGCGCTGCCGCAGTCCACCACCATCGGCCGCTTCGGCAGCGGCAGCGTCGACCTGCCCGCGCTGCCCGCCCAGGCGGGCGGCGAGAGCGAGCGGATCTCCGCCGCGGACGTCACCTCGCTCGCCCTGGTCACCGGCTCCGCCACGCCCGCCCGGATCGAGGCCGGCACCGCGATCGACGCCGGCGGCCTGGTGCCCGACCTCGCCCCCACCAACAGCTGGGTGCAGACCGTCAACGAGGTCGGCCCGGTGGAGCTGCTGGAGGTCCAGCTCTGCAACTCCACCGCGCCGTTCATCCTGATCAGCCGGCTGCGCCCGGCGATGGCCGCCTCGGCGTCCCGCCGCAAGTACGTGGTCAACGTCTCCGCGATGGAGGGCGTCTTCACCCGCGGCTACAAGGGCGCCGGCCACCCGCACACCAACATGGCCAAGGCCGCGCTGAACATGCTCACCCGCACCAGCGCGCAGGAGATGTTCGAGACCGACGGCATCATGATGACCGCCGTCGACACCGGCTGGATCACCGACGAGCGCCCGCACCCGGACAAGATGCGCCTGGCCGAGGAGGGCTTCCACGCCCCGCTCGACCTGGTCGACGGCGCGGCCCGGGTGTACGACCCGATCGTCCGCGGCGAGCAGGGCGAGGACCTCTACGGCTGCTTCCTCAAGGACTTCGACCGCTCCGCCTGGTAGACCACCGCGAGGAGAACCGAGTTGACCACCGCACCGCTGATCGGCGCCGGCGTCATCGTGCCCACCGGGGACGGCCGGGTGCTGCTCGGCCACCGGATCACCGCCGGCGAGCCGCCCACCTGGAGCCTGCCCGGCGGCAAGGTGGACGACCCGGGCGAGTCCTTCGAGCAGGCCGCCGCGCGCGAACTCGCCGAGGAGACCGGCATCGTGCTGCCGGCCGCCGCGATGCGGGTGCTCGCCGTGCTGCTCGACCACGAGCTGGGCCGTCCCCGGCTCACCGCGGCCGTGCTCGCGCCGCCGAGCCTGGCCGCCGCCGCGGTCACCGAGCCGCACGCCTGCGGCGGGTGGGAGCGCGTCCCGCTCGACGCCCTGCCCGAGCCGATGTTCTACCCGTCCGCGCTGGTGCTGGGCAGCTGGCTGGCGGACGCCCCCGCGGTGCTGCGGCCCGGTACGTACGCGTACCCCGTCGCCGGCTGAGGCCGGTCGGCGGGGTACGCGGGGCACGGGGACGGTCGGCCGGCCCGGGGCGGTTCGGCCGGCCCGGGCCGTGCCGCTCCCGCTCGTGGCCGCTCCGGAACCCGGTCCGACTCGGCGACCGCCGACCGGATCAGCCGTTGCGGGCCGCCTCCGGGCCGGTGATCCGCCTCAGCAGCGGGAGCGTCGAGGCGATGATCCCGAGCGAGGCCGCCAGGCCGAGCCCGGTCAGCGCGTAGTACAGCACCCCCGGCGACACCAGGTCGTAGTGCATCTGCGACTTGAGGAACATGGCCGACGCCGCGAAACCCGTCCCGATCGAGAGCGCCGACACCAGCAGCAGCGGCAGCGCGCTCTCCAGGCCGACCACCCGTCGCAGCAGACCGAGCGGCGCCCCGGTGAGGCGCAGCATCGCGAACGGCCGCCGGCGGTCGGAGAGGCCCGCCACCACACTGACCGCGAGGCTGCACCCGGCGATCGGCAGGGTGGTCAGCAGGACCACGTCGGCCAGCTGCCGCCAGCCCGCGAGTTCCCGCTGCGCGGTGGTGCCCCAGTCCTCGACCATGCGGGACGCGAAGGTCGGGTAGGCCTGGGTGAAGAGGGTCCGCAGCTGCTCCATCGCCGAGGACGACCCGTCGGTGGTCGCGTAGATCATCTTCACCGGCAGCCCGGCCACCTCCGCCGCCGGGACCGGCGCCGCGGGCCATTCCTCGTCCACGGACTCCCGCAGGCTGACGAACCGCCACATCGGGACGGCCGCGACGCTCGCGCCCGGTGCGCAGTGCCCCATCACCGGGATGCCCGCCAGCTCCGAACAGAGCACCAGGGCGGGCGCGAAGGCGCGCGGGTCCGCCGGGTCCGCGCCGATCCCGGCCGGGTTGACGTGCGCCAGCGCGATCCCCTCGAAGCCGGGGACCGCCCGCGCCCGCGCCAGCAGGCTGTCGGACACGGAGTCGATCACCAAGGGGCCCAGGTAGTCCCCCGAGGTGTGCACCACGGCCTTGCGGGTGCCCGGATCACCGCTCAGCGCCCCGCGGTTCTCGTCGATGGTGCCGATGATGCACACGGTCGCGGTGGTGACGAACAGCGCGAGGACCAGGCCGGCGACCGAACGGAACCCCGCCTTCGGGTCGTCCGCCAGGCGGCGCACCGCGATCAGCGTGGCCGGGCGGCTGGTCCGCCGGGCCACCGCCCGGGCCGCGGCCATGGTCAGCCACGGGCCGGCGACCACCAGGCCGAGCATCACCAGCAGGAAGCCGGTGAGGTAGGCCGCCGTCTGCCCGTTGGTCGTCGGCGGCCGGTTGCCGACGAAGTAGCCGAGCTCGGCGAGGCCGAGCAGCAGCGGGACGAGCCGTCGGGCGCTCGGCGGCCGCGGGGTGACCCGGCGGGAGACGCCCAGGGGCGAGATGGTGACCCGGCGCAGCGCGAACCGGGCGGCGAGCGCCGCCGCCACCGGCACGCCCAGCGCGACCCCGACCGCCTGGAGCGCGTCCAGGCTGAGATCGGCGGCGAAGAACCGGTCCCCGGTGAACGGCACCGTGGCGACCAGCGGACGCAGTGCGACGTACAGGCCGAAGCCGACGACCGTACCGAGCATCGAGGCCGCCGTGGACTCGACCGCCGAGATCACCGACACCTGCCGCGGCGTGGCACCCACCAGTCGCATCGCGGCGAACCGCTGCTCCCGGGTGGCGGCGGACAGCCGGGTCGCGGTGCCGATGAAGATCAGCACCGGGAAGATCAGCGCACCGGCCACCACGGAGAGGATGAGCGTCATCGCGTCGCCCCGCACGCCCTGGCCGAAGCAGTCGTTCTCGCAGTCGGACGGGACGCCGGTGGCGATGGCGGTCACCGCCACGGCCCCCGGCGCGGCCTTGACCTCGTCCACGGTGCGGCCGACGACCACGGACAGGCTGTCCGGCGACGGCAGGGCCTCGTCGCCCAGGATCCCGGCCAGGCGGCCCGGGAAGCGGTCGGCCAGCTGGACGGCCGGGACGTCGCGCAGCAGCGCGGCCAGGGCCGGCGAGGCGTAGTACTCGCCGGGCGCCGGCACCGCGCTCAGGCCGGGCGGGACGGGCGAGGACGGGCCGGTGGCCGCGACCTCCGCCTCGAAGACGGTCTTGCCCTGGTAGAAGTCGCCGTGGCCGTGCCACCAGAGCGGGTCCACCCGGTCCGTACCGGTCCGGCCCTGGGCCGCGTCGATCCGGCCCTGGGCCCCGGTGTTCATCCAGAGCTGCCGCTCGTTGGCGCGGTCGACGGCGTTGAGGCCGGCGAGCGTCGAGAGCAACAGCCCGACGCCGATCGCCACGGCCGCCGCGATCATCACCAGCCTGACCAGGGCCTCTTTCCCGCCGCTGACGGCGAGCCGGAGCGCGAAGTGGATCACGAGGCGATCCGTTCCGACGCGCGGCCCGCCGCCGGGCCCGCCGAGAACGAGGTCGCCCGGCCGTCCCGGACGATCGCCTCGCGGTCGGCGTAGGAGGCGACCCGCGGCTCGTGGGTGACCAGGATGACGGTGGTGCCCTGCTCACGGGCGGCGCCGACCATCAGCTCCATCACCTGCTCGCCGGTGAGCGAGTCCAGCGCGCCGGTCGGCTCGTCGGCGAAGAGCACCCGGGGGCGGGCCACCAGGCCGCGGGCGAGGGCGACGCGCTGCGCCTGACCGCCCGACAGTTCACCGGAACGGCGCCGCTCCATGCCGTCCAGCCCGAGCCGGGCGAACCAGGGCCGGGCCTCGGCCAGCGCGGCGGCCCGCCGGGTGCCGTTCAGCAGCAGGGGCAGGGCGACGTTCTCCTCGGCGGTCAGCTCGGGGACGAGCTGGCCGAACTGGAAGACGAAGCCGAACCGGTCACGCCGTAAGGCACTGCGCCCGGCCTCGTTCATGGTGTCGATCCGCTCCCCGTCGAAGCGGACCTCGCCGGCGTCGGGGACGAGGATGCCGGCCAGGCAGTGCAGCAGCGTCGACTTGCCGGAGCCGCTCGGCCCCATGATGGCGAGCACCTCGCCGGCGCCCACCTCCAGGTCGGCGCCGCGCAGGGCCGGGGTCTCGCCGAAGGCGAGGGTGACGCCGCGGGCCTCGATCAGTGCCGTCATGACCGCACCGCCTCGGCGAGCGCGTCCAGACGGGCGGCGGTCAGGTCGATCCAACGCAAGTCGGCCTCCAGGTGGAACAGTCCGTGGTCGGCGAGCAGGGCGTCGACCAGTGCCCCGTTGCGGCGCAGGTCGTTCAGTTCGCGCATCCGCCGCAGGTGGGCGGCGCGCTGGGTGTCGAGGTACACCTCGGCGTCGCGGCCGAGCATCAGGGCCAGCACGACCTTGGTGAACAGCACCGTCTGCAGGTTGGGTTCGGGCGAGACGGGCTCGGCGAGCCAGTGCTCGAACTCCGTCACACCGGCCTCGGTGATCACGTAGCGCTTGCGCTCGGGCCCGTCGCCGGGCTCGGCCTCACCGGGCACCACCTTGCCGTCCCGCGCCAGCCGGCCGAGGGTCGCGTAGACCTGGCCGTAGGGCAGGGGCTTGCCCCGTCCGAAGAGGGCGTCGTAGTCGCGCTTGAGGTCGTAGCCATGGCTCGGCTCTCGCTCCAGCAGCCCGAGAAGGGTCAAAGGAACACTCATGGGAGGACCGTACACCAGGCGTATACACCGAGGGTATAGCTGGCGAGAATACGTTACTGACCTGGGGAAACGCTGGTGTCGCGGGCAGCTTCGAGTCCACTCGAAGGTCTCGGGCGTGAGGGGAGGGCGTGAGCGGGGCGCGTGGGCGGGGCGTGAGCGGGAGGCCGGGGGCGGGGCTCGGGGTCGGGCCGGAGCGGGTGGCAGGCCTCGGGGCCGGGGGCCAGGCCCACGGGCAGGCGTGAGCGGGAGGCGGCCCCACGTCCGCCCCCCGCTCCACACCGGTGGCCCGACTCGCCCCCACAGCGGGCCGGGCCCGCCGCGTCCCGGCACTCGGAGAACGCGGCTGCGACCAGCCTGCCCCGTACACCCCTCCCCCGCCGAGGGTCGAACGTCCCGGTCGTACGTACCCGGTCGTACGTACCCGGTCGCTCCTGTCCGGTCGCTCCTGACCGGGCCCACGGCTCCGGTCCCACGGCTCCGGGACGCACCGCCCCGGGGCCCGCCACGGACCCGCACCTCGGCCGCGCCCGTCGCGCGCCGCTCCGGTCCCGCCGACCGACCGTCAGGACAGCGTGGCGGACGGCCCCGGCACGGCGGGCACGCGCGGCTCTTGTGCGGGGGCCGGAGCGGGGGGAGATTGGGAGCCGGAGCCCCGGCGGACGATCCCGGCCGGGCGCGCCCACACCGCTGCGCCCCACCATCCGAGGAGCACGCATCGTGTCCAGCACCCCGGGCCCGGTCCGGCCCGCGTCACTGCCGCGGCGGGCCGGACGGCAGCTGCGGCGGGCGGCGGGCAGCCGCCGCGATCCCCTGGTCCGGCCGCTGGACCGGTCCCGCAGCCGGGCCTGGTGCGCGGCCGTGCTGGGGCTGCTCCTCACGCTGGCCGCCGGGGTCGGTGGCGCGCTGCTCGGCTACCAGTCCGTCGGACGGGACACCGACGCCGACCTCGCCCGGCTGCGCCAGGTCCACGCCGTGGTGACCGGCACCGGCCGGCACGGGGCCGCGGTGGGCAGCCGCGCGGCGGGCGGCTACCAGGGCCGGGTGACCGCCGAGGCCGCCTGGACCGCGCCCGACGGGCAGCCGCGCACCGGCAGCGTCGAGGTGCACCGGACGGCCGTCGTCGGAGCCACCGTCACCATCTGGGTGGACGAGGCCGGTCTGGCGACCGATGCCCCGACCACGCGCGCCGGCCTGGCGATCGAGGCGGCCTGTGTGGGCCTCGCGGGCTCCACCCTCCTCGGGGCGGCCGTCCTCGCCGCCCTGGCCCTGCGGTTGCGGACCCTCGACCGGCGGGCGGACCGCGCCTGGCAGCGGTCCTGGGCCAGGCACGAACCGCTCTGGAGCGGGCGCACCAGTCGCAGCACCGGCGGGACAGCGGACGACTGACCCCGCCGACGGACCCCGCCGACGGACCGCCGGCGGCGTGCGTCCGGCGGCGTGCGTCCGCGGGCGGGCCACCCCGGCGGGAGAAGGACGCCGGGGCGGCCCGCCCGTCACCCTTGCCCCGAACGGGTGAAGAACGGGTGCTCTAGGGTTGAGTCACCACCGAACAATCAAGATGTCGATCATGTGTACACGATTTCTGTGGTCGTCCCAGGGCAGCCCCGGCCGGGGCCATGTGCTCGTCGGCCGGAGCATGGACTGGTACCAGGACACCGGAACGGTCCTGGCCGTGCGCCCGCGTGGCGTGACCCGCGAGAGCACCCCGAACCTCCCCGACGACCCCCGCCCCTTCAGCTGGACCTCGGCCTACGGCAGCGTCGTGGCGCTCATGTACGGCGAAGCCGTGGTCGACGGCGTCAACGAAGCAGGACTCCAGGTCAGCGGGCTCTACCTCTCCGAGTCGGACTACGGGCGCCGGAACCCCGATCGCCCCGGACTCGAACTGTTCTCGGCGATCCAGTGCCTGCTCGACCGCTTCGACACGGTCGAGGCGGCCGTCGGCTGGCTCGTGGACAGCGACGTGCAGCTCATCGGGATGGACGTCGGCGAGAAGCCGGGGACGGGCCACATCGCGATCGCGGACCCGGGCGGCGACTCGGCCATCGTCGAGTTCATCGACGGCAGGACCTCCGTGCACCACGGCTCCGAGTACACGGTGATGGCGAACTCGCCCGTCTACGAGGAGCAGTTGGAGCTCCAGCGGCAGTACCCGGCGCACGGCGGCGACCAGCCGCTGCCCGGTGGCGTGGACTCACCGGACCGCTTCGCCCGCGCCGCGTACTACTCGGCGATGCTCCCGAACACCTCGGACCCCCGGGAGGCCACGGCGTACGCGTTCAGCGTGATCCGCAACGCCTCCGCCCCGTTCGGCACCGCGGACGAGCACCGGCCGAACATCTCGACCACCCGCTGGCGCACCGTCACCGACTGCACCGAGCGGCGGTACTTCTTCGAGTCCACCACGAGCCCGAACGTGGTGTGGATCGAACTGTCCCAGCTGGATCTCGCCGAGGGCGGCCCGGAACGGCGGCTCGACCTGGTGAACGAGCCCGACCGCGTCGGCAATGTGAGCGGCGAGTTCGTGGCGGTGTAGCGAACGGCCCCCACCGGGAGCGGACGCCGCGGCCCGGACGGTCCGCCCCCGGCCCGACGGTGCCTCAGACCCCGCCGTCCGGGCCGGTCCAGGCCGGAGCCGGGTGGCCGGCGGCGGCGCGGCCGGTGAGGAGCGCGACGGCGACGACCAGGGTCAGGGCGAGGCCGAGAGCGGCCGTCACATCGGTGTTCAGGACGAGCGCGGCGCCGAGGAAGGCCCCGCCGAACATCCAGCCGGCCGAGGCGAACCGGCGCAGGCCGGCCAGGTCGGCGGCCAGTCCGGTCAGGGCCATGGTGAGGACGGTGGTGGTGAGATCGGGGATCCGGAAGGAGCGGACGACGGCGTTCTGCAAGCCCATCGCGAGCCCGAGCAGGACGGTCAGCGCGTAGCGGACCGGCTCGGCGGTGTGACCGGCCAGCGCCGCCACGACGGTGCTGACCGCCAGCAGCGCCGCCTGGAGGACGGCGGAGACCACCAGCAGCCGCCCCCGGTGGCCGGGCAGGCGCCCGCTGAGCCGGCCACCGGCCAGCGCACCCGCCAGGAAGGCGCCCAGCGCGGCGAGCGAGGCCGTGGCGGAGAAGCCGGCCGCACCCGCCAGGGCGAAGCCCAGGAAGACCACGTTGCCCGTCATGTTGGCGACGAAGACATGACCGAGGGCGAGATAGCTCACCGCGTCCACCAGCCCGGTGACGACGGTGAGCACCAGCAGCATCGGCACCAACGGGCCGTGACGGGGGTCGCTCCACACAGCTGTCCTCCTCCGGTTCGCGTCCCGGGTGATCTCCGGCGCACGTCCCGTTCTACGCCCGTCCGGCCGCCCCGGGCACGCCGAACCCCCGGCGGCACCCGTTCGGACGGGCACGCTCGGCGGCGGCGAGCCCGACATCCCCCGGGACTGGGACACCGGCGTCGCCTTCGCCCGGGCCTGGGAGCAGGCGCAGCGGGAGCAGGCGCAGCGGGAGCAGGCGCAGCGCGAGCCCGCGACGCCGGACATCCGCGAGGTCGCGCTGCGCTGCGCGATGGCGATGAGCCCCGATCTCGGCGGGGCCCTCGATCTGATGCTGCGCCCGGCGCGGTGCGGATTCGGCGGCCCGATCGACGGCGGCGGCCAGTACATGTCCTGGATCCACGACCGGGACCTCGTCCGCGCCGTCGGATTCCTCCTCGAACGGGACGACCTGGCCGGACCGGTCACCCCCGCCGCGCCCCAGCCGCTGCCCCAGCGCGCGTTCGTGCGGGCACTGCGGCAGGCCGGTGGCATCCCGAGGGGCCTGCCCGCCACCCGGTGGGATGGCCGAGATCGGCGCCTTCGCCCTGCGCTCGGACACCGAACTACTGCTCAAGAGCCGCTCGGTGGTGTCCGGCCGGTCGCAGGAGGCCGGTTTTGGTTTCGAGCACCCGCACTGGCCGGAGGCGGCGGGCGCGCCCGTACGCCGGCCGGTAGGCGCCCGTGGGTCGGCCGCCCGGGGCCCGGGTGGGCGGGCCGGTGTTCACGGCAGCCTCCACCAGCGGCCCGACCCGGGTCCAACGCCCGGGCCGGCCCGTTCAATTCGATTGCCGGAGTACGCCTCGGTGCCTATGGTCGACGCATGCCGCAGTCCGATCACTCGCCCCCAGGGACCGCGTGGGCCGAGGCACTGCTGCGGGACGTGTCTCCCGACGCCGAGGTGACCGACGTGGTGCCGCGTACGGGCGGTCAGTTGAGCACGGTGTACGAGCTGCGGTGCACGGATCCCGCCCACGACGCGATCCTCAAGGTGTACGCGCCCGAGTGGACGTGGAAGCAGGCGAAGGAGGTCCACGTCTACCGGATCCTCGCCGGCCTCGGTTCCCTCCCGGTACCACGAGTGCTCCACCACACGCCGGACGGAGCACCCGGCGGCCGGGCCGTCACCGTTCTGAGCCTGCTGGAGGGACGCCCCCTCTCGGAGGCGTCGCAGGATCTGGACGCGGCCCGGATCCCCGCCTTCTACCGAGAGATGGGCGCCCTCCTGGCCACGATCCACCGGATCGGCCAGGAGAGCTACGGATACGTGACCGACCGCATCCTCGACCCCCGCCCCGACAACCGGACCTACATGCGGCACCAGTTCGCCAAGAAGCTCGCCGAGTTCAAGACCCTGGGCGGCGACGACCGGCTCCACGACGCGGTCGCACGCCGGATCGGGCGCGACGAGGCACTGTTCGCCAACTGCCGGGCCGCCGTTCTCTGCCACAACGACCTGCACGAGGGCAACGTGCTCGTCGGCCCCGGGGAAGCGGCCCGCGTGACCGGCGTGATCGATGTCGAGAACGCCATCGCCGCGGACCCCCTGATCGACCTCGCCAAGACCGACTACTACTCCCTCGGCCGCGGCGATCCCGAACGCCACGCCCTCATCGAGGGCTACGGACCGCTCCCGAGCGACGCCCCCGAGCGCCTCGACCTCTACCGGCTCTACCACGCACTGGAGTTGTGGACCTGGTTCCGTTCGATCGGCACCCTCGACCCCCTGGGCGCCATCGCCGACGACATCGCCCGCCTGGCCGGCCACCGCTCCGACACGCCCGCATGATCCCGGCGCGACCGGGATCAGGTGGCGGGCCACGCGCGCGCCTGCCGACCCCGCAAGAGGTGGAGGACGGTCGGAGGACTCGAACCGCCCGGGTTGGATAGGGTATGCCGGGTGCGCAGGCGGCTGACAAGGGGCCCGAAATGCCCGAATCTCTCGAAGTTGCAAAATCCCGCCACCTAGCTGGATAGACCCGCAGCTCATCGACTCCGCTCCCCGCACATGCGGGGTTGGTCCCGACACCCGGCTCGGCCAGCAGCTCCCCAGCGCCCGCTCCCCGCACATGCGGGGTTGGTCCCCGGGGGGGCGGGCCCTGCGGCGTTTCTGCTGGTCCGCTCCCCGCACATGCGGGGTTGGTCCCGCCGACCGCGCCTGAGCCCGGACCGAACCGCGCCGCTCCCCGCACATGCGGGGTTGGTCCCCACGCCCGCCCGGACCGGCTCTGCCACACCTGCCGCTCCCCGCACATGCGGGGTTGGTCCCTTGCTGGTGTCCAGGGTGACGGTCTGGTTGGTCCGCTCCCCGCACATGCGGGGTTGGTCCCTCGCCGCCTTCGTCACGGGCGTCCTGTGACCGCCGCTCCCCGCACATGCGGGGTTGGTCCCCGGATCAGCAGCGAGATCAACGAGCTCGGTGCCCGCTCCCCGCACATGCGGGGTTGGTCCCACCGTCTCCGCCGGCAGCCGGGTCCAGTCGACCCGCTCCCCGCACATGCGGGGTTGGTCCCCGACGGCGGGAGGTCGTTCGCCTGGATGTGTTCCCGCTCCCCGCACATGCGGGGTTGGTCCCACGACGTCGTAGAACTGCTTGATCCGCGCCGGCCGCTCCCCGCACATGCGGGGTTGGTCCCGCCCCATCGAGGTCCACACCCTCGCCGAGATCGCCGCTCCCCGCACATGCGGGGTTGGTCCCGGCTGCCGCTGGCCCGGCGACGGCAACGCCCGCCGCTCCCCGCACATGCGGGGTTGGTCCCTCCTCGCCGACTGCAAGGACCAGCGCAGCCTGCCGCTCCCCGCACATGCGGGGTTGGTCCCGGCATCGCGGGTGACCAGCTCACCATCTACCGCCGCTCCCCGCACATGCGGGGTTGGTCCCGCGGCGAAGTCGTCGGTCGTGGCGGCGGTGGACCGCTCCCCGCACATGCGGGGTTGGTCCCAGCCGACCGGCATGCGCGAAGTGCACTGCGTCCCGCTCCCCGCACATGCGGGGTTGGTCCCTCCCGCGACGCCTGCTCGACCCGGTCGGCGACCCCGCTCCCCGCACATGCGGGGTTGGTCCCTCCTCCCCGGCCGTCCAGTCGGGGCCGAGTTCCCGCTCCCCGCACATGCGGGGTTGGTCCCTGCCACTCGGCGGTCAGCACTTCGCCCGGGACCCGCTCCCCGCACATGCGGGGTTGGTCCCCACTGGAAGCAGGCCATCGACAGCCACGAGGCCCGCTCCCCGCACATGCGGGGTTGGTCCCATGACCTTCGACGACGTCGTCAACGTCGGCGGCCGCTCCCCGCACATGCGGGGTTGGTCCCGGGCGGGGCCGAACGCTTCGAAGAGACCGATTCCGCTCCCCGCACATGCGGGGTTGGTCCCACCAGGAAGGAGGTCATCCTCCGGGAGGCCGTCCGCTCCCCGCACATGCGGGGTTGGTCCCGAGACCACCAAACGAGCATTCCTCGACTTCGCCCGCTCCCCGCACATGCGGGGTTGGTCCCATGGACCGCTACCTGACCGGCGGGGCCAAGCACCACTCCCCGCACATGCGGGGTTGGTCCCGGCAACGGCACCCTCGACGCCGGCCCAGAGGCCCGCTCCCCGCGCATGCGGGGTTGATCCCACCTGGGCCGTCTTGCCATTGGCAGGCCAAGACCGTGGTGTTCGTCGGCGTCCGGTCGGAGGGCCGGCGCATCGTCGGCAGCCAGGGCGGCAGGGAAGTCGGGGACTGCGGGGTCGGGGCGCCGCCGGGTGGCGAGCCGGATCGCCAACCGGCGGTGCAAGAGGCAGCGGGCGCCGATCCGGCAGCGGGCCCCGGTGGCGGTCTCGGACACGCGGGCCGAAGACCGCCGACCAGGTGTTCGAGCGGGCAGTCGAAACGGGCGTTCACCGCCCTCGGCCACACCGACACGTCCGCGGGAACCGCGAGGGCGTCCGGGACCGGGTCGAGGCCGGCCTTCCCGCCGAGGCCGTCCGACCTGGGGCGGAGCGGCGAGGGTTCCGTGTGGAGTCCTCGCCGCTCGACCGCCGGACGGCGCGTGGACACACTCGGCACACCTTTTGCTCACCAACCGACAGACCTTCAAACACCAGGACAAAAGCCCGACTCGACTGCGAAGTTGAGAGCAGATCCTAATATCTGATGTAGAATCATAGGTGCAAGGGGGGCCTTGGGGCCGATGCGGAAGCCATCGGCGGGCCGCCCACCAGCAGGGGGAACGACCGTCATGACCTACCACCTCGACACTGCGCGCGCGATCATCAACGAGCGGATGCGGGAAGCCGAGCAGCAGCGTCTCGCCCACGCGATGTACCTCAAGAACCGCGCCGAGGCCAAGACCCGGCGGGCACGCCTGCTCCTCGCCCGTCTCGGCGGGTGAGCACCACCGCGGCGAGCCGTCGCTCGCGGCATTCCGGCCGGACGCGTGGTCGTCCGGCCGGTCGCCGATCCGGAAACACCACGTCGGAAGCGTGACACCGCGCCCGACCCTCCCCACCCAGCTCCGGGCGTTGACCGAGTCCGCCCGGGATCAGATCTCCCCAACGGGTACGGATCGTCCGTCGGGTGCGAGGAGCCTCAGGTCCTGAGCGTCGGACGAGAATCGTGAGGACCGCCGCCTCGCGCGGCCCGTGCCGGGTCGGCGAAGGCCCCACCCGCCAGCGAGAGTTGCCCGCGACACGCGGGCAGGGACGCGCCGGACGGCCCACTCCCCCGCGGACCGGGGGCCGCCCCCAGGAAGCCCTGTCCTTGCGGTCTCACTGTCAATCTTTTGCGCACCATGTGCGGCGGCTCGCTGCCCTCCGGCACGAGGATCCGGCCGCAGGTGCCTCCACCGCGCAGGCCCCCACCGTCACCGTCCACCCTCGGCCCGGGCGACTTCGAGCAGGTCGCGGGCCGAAGGGTCGGCCACCGGCACGGCGAGGGCCCCGGAGACCGCGTGGTCTCCGGGGCCCTCCGTCGCACGGTGCGGTGCGGTGCGCGGGCGGTCAGGACTCCGCGCGCGGCGGCGCCGTCGACCCCCGGACCACCAGCTCCGGCTCGAACAGCAGCTCGTCGTGGGTGATCCGGGCGCCGCCGATCTCCCCCACCAGCAGGTCCACCGCGGCCCGGCCCATCGCCTCGATCGGCTGCCGGACGGTGGTCAGCGGCGGGTCGGTGCAGGTCATGAACGACGAGTCGTCGTAGCCGATCACCGACACGTCGTCCGGCACCGAGAGACCGGCCCGGCGGACCGCCCTGACCGCGCCGAGCGCCAGCGGGTCGCTCGCGCAGATGATGCCGGTGACGCCCTCCCGGAGCAGCCGGGTGGTGGCGGCCTGGCCGCCCTCCAGTGTGAAAAGCGCCCGCTCGACCCGGCTCTGCGGCAGGTCGAGGCCGGCCTTCGCCGCCGCGGCCTGCGCGGCGGCCAGCTTGCGGCGGGACGGCACGTGGTCGGCCGGGCCGAGCACCAGGCCGATCCGGCGGTGCCCGAGCTGGCGCAGGTGGCCGATCGACTGCTCGACCGCCACCGCGTCGTCGCAGGACACCCGGGCGAAGTCGAGTCCCTCGATGGCCGCGTTCAGCAGCACCGTCGGCAGGCTGCGCTCGGCCAGCCGGGCGTAGTGGTCGTGGGCGGCGTCGGCCTGGGCATAGAGACCGCCGAAGAAGACCACGCCCGAGACCTGTTGGGAGAGCAGCAGGTCGACGTAGTCCGCCTCGGACACCCCGCCGGCGGTCTGGGTGCAGAGCACGGGGGTGAATCCCTGGCCGGCCAGCGCGCCGCCCACCGCCTCGGCGAAGGCCGGGAAGATCGGGTTCTGCAGCTCGGGCATCACCAGGCCCACCAGCCGGGCGCGTTCGCCCCGCAGCTGGGTGGGGCGCTCGTAGCCGAGCACGTCCAGGGCGGTCAGGACGGCGGCCCTGGTCGCCTCCGAGACTCCGGGCTTGTCGTTCAGCACCCGGCTGACGGTGGCCTCGCTGACCCCGACCTTCTGCGCCACCTGGGCAAGTCGTCGTGTCATGGGGGGAGTGTACGTCGTTCAGCGCAAGAATTTGCGTGTTCTTGCGCTCTCGTGAAGGACCGCCTGTGCCGCCTCCCGAACCGCTGCCGCCGCGCCCGCCCGCGCCCATGCCCACCAGCCCGCCCACCCGCACTCCGGGCCGAGGATGTGTGCCCGTGGCCGGCCGCCATGTCACAGGGCAGCTGCAGCTCTTGATCATCGATGTACTTCCGCAGGTCAGGTGATCGCGCCGGCCTTCCCGACATGCGGGATCCACCCCCTTCCCACACAGTGGGCGTGTGCGCTGACCCATATCGCCGGCCATGGCCTCCACGGCGACCTCCGGACGCCGTTCACCTGCCGGAGTCGGCCCCGGGCAGCGCGATGAGGAAACCCGACCGCAGGGCAGTGCGTGTTCATATCGCCGGCCCCGGACTGGATGAAACGATGCAAATTCCCGGCGGTGACACGACCGGCCTCCTCCCCATCAGCATGGTCATCGGCGAGATCGATGACCTCGGCAACCCGCAAGTAGACTTCGGATTCCGATTCTACAATTCTGGCGCATTCGGGGCGGACTACAGCTTTCTCAGCCTGGACATCTCCGGAGTTTCGACCTCGAATCTCCAGCAGCAGCTGAACTCACTCATTGTGACAAGCCCGGTCTCGATGGCCGCCATTCCCTCGCAGGAGCCCGACGCAACCCTGCGGACCTTCTCGGAGGCTCCCCCCACCTCCGCCCTCACGCCCCAGACTGTCAGGCTTTTTCTGGGCGGCTTCCTTCGGGGTGAATGGATCGTGAACTTCGACACCCCCATTCACTCGTTCAATCTTGACGGCCGCTGGGCAATTCGACCGTGACACAAGGACGAGGTCGACCGTGACGCAGGGACGAGGTCGCCGGGCTGGAGATCGCCGCGGGCGATCCGCCGGCGGACCTTCCACCGGCCCTGGGAGATCCGGGGCGACTTGACGTCGGCGGCCCGCCGGGCCGCGCCGGTCGGGCCGGTCGGGCCGGAGCAGTCGAAGCCGGACGGTCCGGCATCACCCCGGACATAGGGCTTGCCCGGCTGCGCGTAGGCGAACTGGACGACCGCGCCGGCGCGGCCGCCGGCCGGACCGCTGTACGCGCGACGTTCGGCGGAGGCGGAGGCGGAGGCGGAGCGGGAGGCCCGGACGGCGGCACCCGACGCACTTCTACTAAGCACCTTAAGATGCAGCCGGTGCGGTTCCGCACCCCGCCCCACCCCCTCCACACCGGCCCCACCGTCCACCCCTTGAGAACTTCCGGTTCCGGCACGACCCGGGGCATCCCGGCGCCGACCCCTCTGAAGTGCGACGAAGCACAAAGCGAGGGCAAGGTCACACCCTCGTCCTCTGCTGCGCCCACGCGAACGAGCGCTAACCTGCGGGCATGACGGTCCCGCCCGAAGGGCTTCCCCTGGCCGCCGAATTCCCGGCCGCACACCGCGAGCAGTGGCAGCACCTCGTCGAGGGCGTGCTGCGAAAGTCGGGTGCGCAGCCCGCGGACGGCGCAGCGGCCGAGCAGGCGCTCACCACCGCCCTCCAGGACGGGCTGCGCGCCCGCCCGCTGTACACCGCCGAGGACTCCTCGGCCGAGCCCGGTTACCCGGGCTTCCCGCCGTTCGTCCGCGGCGGGCGGCCGCAGGGCAGTTCGGTCTCCGGCTGGGACGTCCGCCAGCGGCACACCGACCCGGACCCGCGCCGTGCCAACGAGGCGGTACTGGCCGATCTGGAGAACGGCGGGAGTTCGCTCTGGCTGGAGCTGGGCGGCGACGCCCTGCCGGTCGCGGCCCTGCCCGAGGCGCTGACCGGCGTCTACCTCGACCTGGCCGGCATCGTGCTCGACGCGGGACCGGAATTCACCGCCGCCGCCGAGCAGTTGTTCACGCTCTACGAGGAGCGCGAGATCTCCGCCGGCGCCGCCGCGGGCACCCTCGGCGCCGACCCGCTGGGTCTGGAGGCCCGCACCGGCGAGGCCGGGCGGACCGAGACCCTGCTCGCCGAGGCCACTGCTCTCGCGGCCCGCTGTGCCGGGGGCTTCCCGCACCTGCGGGCGCTCGTCGTCGACGCCCTCCCCTACCACGAGGCCGGCGCCTCCCCCGCGCAGGAGCTCGGCTGCTCCCTCGCCACCGGCGTCGCCTATCTGCGCGCGCTCACCGCCACCGGGCTGTCCGTCGACGCCGCGCTCGGCCAGCTGGAGTTCCGCTACGCGGCCGACGCCGACCAGTTCCTGACGATCGCGAAGTTCCGTGCCGCGCGCCGGCTCTGGGCCCGGGTGGCCGAGGTGTCGGGGGCCGCGCCGGAGGCCTCGGCGCAGCGTCAGCACGCCGTGACCTCGGCCGTGATGATGACCGCGCGCGACCCGTGGGTGAACATGCTGCGCACCACGGTGGCCTGTCTGGCCGCCGGGGTCGGCGGCGCCGACGCGGTGAGCGTCCAGCCGTTCGACAGCGCGGTCGGCCTGTCCGACGCCTTCGCCCGCCGGATCGCCCGCAACACCCAGTCGATCCTGCTGGAGGAGTCCCACCTGGCCCGGGTCGTCGACCCGGCCGGCGGCTCCTGGTACGTGGAACAGCTGACCGACGAGCTCGCGCACGCCGCCTGGGACTGGTTCCAGGAGATCGAGCGGGCCGGCGGCCAGCGGGCCGCGCTGGGCTCCGGCCTGGTCGGCGAGCGGATCGCCGCCACCTGGGCGGAGCGCACCACGGCCCTCGCCAAGCGGCGTGAACCGATCACCGGTGTCAGCGAGTTCCCGAACCTGGACGAGCAGTCGCTGGTCCGCCCGCCGGCTCCGGCCGGGCCCGGCGGCGGGTTGCCGCGGGTGCGGCGCGCCGACGCGTACGAGGCGCTGCGCGCCCGCTCGGACGCCCGGCTGGCCGCCACCGGGGCCCGCCCGGCCCTCTTCCTGGCCTCCCTCGGGACGGCCGCCGCGCACACCGCGCGCACCACCTTCGCCGCCAACCTGTTCCAGGCCGGCGGCATCGCGACCACGGCCGTCGAGACCGCGGTGACCGAGCCCGGCGCCCCGGCCAGGGTCGCCGAGGCCTTCGCCGCCTCCGGCGCGCGGGTGGCCTGCCTCTGCTCCAGCGACCAGCTGTACGGGGAGCACGCCGAGGCCGTGGCCGAGGCGCTCAAGGCGGCCGGTGCCCGGCGGGTGCTGCTGGCCGGCCGGCCCGGCGAGCTGCGCGAGGCGTACGAGCGGGCAGGCGTGGACGGGTTCGTGGTCGCGGGCGGCGACGCCGTCGCGGTCCTGTCCTCGCTCCTGGACGAGATCACCGACGAAAGCGGAGTGGCCTGATGATCCCCGACTTCACCGGAATCGGACTGGCCGGGGACGGGCGGGCGGACGTCACCGGCGAGCAGTGGCGCGGCGCCTGGCGGCAGGCCACCGGCAAGGACGTCGACGAGCTGCTCTGGGACACCCCCGAGGGCATCGGCGTCAAGCCGCTCTACACCGCGGACGACCTGGCGGGCCTGGACTTCCTGGGCACCTACCCCGGCATCGCCCCGTACCTGCGCGGCCCGTACCCGACGATGTACGTCAACCAGCCGTGGACGGTCCGGCAGTACGCCGGCTTCTCCACCGCCGAGGAGTCCAACGCCTTCTACCGCCGCAACCTGGCGGCCGGTCAGAAGGGCCTCTCGGTCGCCTTCGACCTGCCGACCCACCGCGGCTACGACAGCGACCACCCGCGGGTCACCGGCGACGTCGGCATGGCCGGCGTGGCGATCGACTCCATCTACGACATGCGCCAGCTCTTCGACGGCATCCCGCTGGACCGGATGTCGGTGTCGATGACCATGAACGGCGCGGTGCTGCCCGTGCTGGCGCTGTACATCGTGGCGGCCGAGGAGCAGGGGGTGGCGCCCGAGAAGCTGGCGGGGACCATCCAGAACGACATCCTCAAGGAGTTCATGGTCCGCAACACCTACATCTACCCGCCGCAGCCGTCGATGCGGATCATCTCGGACATCTTCGCGTACACCTCGCAGAAGATGCCGCGGTACAACTCGATCTCCATCTCCGGCTACCACATCCAGGAGGCCGGGGCCACCGCCGACCTGGAGCTGGCCTACACCCTGGCCGACGGCGTCGAGTACCTGCGGGCGGGCCTGGACGTCGGGCTGGACGTGGACGCCTTCGCGCCGCGCCTGTCGTTCTTCTGGGCGATCGGCATGAACTTCTTCATGGAGGTCGCCAAGCTGCGCGCGGCCCGGCTGCTCTGGGCCAAGCTGGTCAAGCAGTTCGACCCGAAGAACGCCAAGTCGCTCTCGCTGCGCACCCATTCGCAGACCTCCGGCTGGTCGCTCACCGCGCAGGACGTGTTCAACAACGTCACCCGCACCTGTGTGGAGGCGATGGCGGCCACTCAGGGCCACACCCAGTCGCTGCACACCAACGCCCTCGACGAGGCGCTGGCGCTGCCGACCGACTTCTCGGCCCGGATCGCCCGCAACACCCAGCTGCTGCTCCAGCAGGAGTCCGGCACCTGCCGGTCGATCGACCCGTGGGGCGGCTCCGCGTACGTCGAGAAGCTCACCCACGACCTGGCCCGCCGCGCCTGGCAGCACATCCAGGAGGTGGAGGCGGCCGGCGGCATGGCCAAGGCCATCGACGCCGGCATCCCCAAGCTGCGCGTCGAGGAGGCCGCCGCCCGCACCCAGGCCCGGATCGACTCCGGCCGCCAGCCGGTGATCGGCGTCAACAAGTACCGGGTGGACAGCGACGAGCAGATCGACGTGCTCAAGGTCGACAACTCCTCGGTGCGCGCCCGCCAGATCGAGAAGCTCCGCCGGCTGCGCGACGAGCGCGACGAGGCCGTCACCCAGGCCACCCTGCACGCGCTCACCCGGGCGGCCGAGGCCGGCGCGCAGCGCGGCGGTTCGCTCGACGGCAACCTGCTGCACCTGGCCGTGAACGCGGCCCGGGCCAAGGCCACCGTCGGCGAGATCTCGGACGCCCTGGAGAAGGTGTACGGCCGCCACTCGGGCCAGATCCGTACCATCTCGGGTGTGTACCGAGACGAAGCCGGGCCCTCGGCCCCCCTCCAGCGCACCCGGGACCTGGTCGAGCGGTTCGAGCAGGCCGAGGGCCGGCGCCCACGCATCCTGGTCGCCAAGATGGGCCAGGACGGCCACGACCGCGGGCAGAAGGTGATCGCCACCGCCTTCGCCGACCTCGGTTTCACCGTCGACGTCGGTCCGCTGTTCCAGACCCCGGCGGAGGTCGCCCGCCAGGCCGTCGAGGCGGACGTGCACATCGTCGGCGTCTCCTCGCTGGCCGCCGGCCACCTCACCCTGGTGCCGGCCCTGCGCGCCGAACTGGCCGAGGCCGGCCGGGAGGACATCACCATCGTGGTCGGCGGGGTCATCCCCCCGGGTGACTTCGACGCCCTGTACGAGGCGGGGGCGGCCGCCGTCTTCCCGCCCGGCACGGTGATCCCGGAGGCCGCCTACGACCTGCTGACGTCGCTCGCCGCCGATCTCGGCCACGAGATCTGAGGCGCTGAGCCGATGGCGCCCCGGACGATCGACCTCGACCAGTACGCCCAGGGAGTACGGGAGGGCTCGCGCGCGTACATCGCGCGGGCCATCACCCTCGTCGAGTCCACCCGGCCCGACCACCGCGCGCTGGCGCAGCAGCTGCTCACCGCGCTGCTGCCGCACGCGGGCGGGGCCGTCCGGGTGGGCATCACCGGCGTCCCCGGTGTCGGCAAGTCGACCTTCATCGACGCCTTCGGGACCATGCTCACCGGGCTGGGCCACCGCGTCGCGGTGCTCGCCGTCGATCCGACGTCCAGCCGCACCGGCGGCTCCATCCTGGGCGACAAGACCCGGATGGAGCGCCTGGCGGTCGACCCCGACGCCTTCGTCCGCCCCTCGCCGACGTCCGGCACGCTCGGCGGGGTGGCCCGGGCCACCCGGGAGTCGATGGTGGTGATGGAGGCGGCCGGCTACGACGTGGTGCTGATCGAGACGGTCGGCGTCGGACAGTCGGAGACCACGGTGGCCGGCATGGTCGACTCCTTCCTGCTGCTCAGCCTGGCCCGCACCGGGGACCAGCTCCAAGGCATCAAGAAGGGCGTGCTGGAACTCGCGGACATCATCGCGGTCAACAAGGCGGACGGCCCGCACGAGACCGACGCCAAGGCCGCCGCCCGCGAACTCGCTGGCGCGCTGCGGCTGTTGCAGCCACCGGACGCACCGTGGAACCCGCCGGTCCTGACCTGCAGCGGCCGCGACGGCGCCGGCCTGGACGTGCTGTGGGAGCGGCTCCAGCAGCACCGCAAGGTCCTCGACGCCACCGGTGCCCTCGCCGCCAAGCGCCGCGACCAGCAGGTGGAGTGGACGTGGGCGATGGTCCACGACCAGCTCTACGCCCGCCTGCACGCCCACCCCGAGGTGCAGCGGCTCGCCCCCGACCTGGAACGCCAGGTCCGCGCGGGCACCCTGCCGGCCGGGTTGGCGGCCCAACGGATCCTGGACGCGTTCTCCGGCCCGCCGGAAGGCGGCTGATGCGTGGAAGGGCTCCGGACCGGTGAACACAACGGTCCGGAGCCGTCCGCTCCTGCCGCGCCCCGGTCAGACGGCGTTGCCCGCCGCGAAGAGGCCGCTCGGCCAACGGCCCAGCCAGAAGGCCGCCGTGGATTCCTGCTGCCCCTCGGTGGAACCGTCGTGGGGCAGGAACTCGGTGGGAGCCACGTAGCCGTCACCAGGGTCGAGTCGCAGCCGGTAGCAGCGCACTGGCCGACCCTCGATCACATAGCTTCGCAGGTCGTCGGTGTGCGGGTAGCGCGCGGTCCAGTCACTGTGCACGGCACGGCAGACGGTCTGTGCGTCCTGATCGCAGACGAGCAGGTATCGGGTACCGGGACCGAGGTTGATGCACAGTCGACGGCGACCGGTGTGCTTGGCCGCGTACGGGAGCCTGTCCCAGTTGTCGAGGTGGAGGCCGATCAGCAGGCCGCTGCCGTGGTGCGATGTCGTGGTGAGGCCGTCGGCCGGGCTGAGCGCCCGGCCGAGTCGGGTGACGCCCGGGCGGTCGAGCCAGGTTCGGTCGATGTTCTTGACATCGACAAGCTCCACCAGGACATCGTCCGGAGTGCCCGCAGCCGGGGCCAAGCCCCGGGCGAGGTCCCGGGTCAGCGGCCGCCAGGGACCGGAGGGCACCACGGCGCCGTCCTCGTAGGCCCGGTGTCCGTGAACAGCACGCACATCGGCCGTATCGCAGCGACCGGCCAACACGCCGAACCCGGCCGCGATGGCGAGGCTCATCGGCCAACCCTCCCTCCCCCGACTGGAAGATCGTCCCCCCATGTCACCGCGAGTTCGGCGGTCAGCGCCTGGCCCAGGTCGGCCTCCTGAGCGCGATCGATGATGACCCGCGCCAGGTTGGCCGCGCCCCTGATGCCGCTCAGCTCGTTCCCGCGCAGGTCCACATCCTTGTAGGTGCCACGCCCGAACTCGGCGGCGCGCAACGTGCAGTCCTCCAGAACGGCGCGGGTCAGATCGCACCCGGTGAAGGTTGCCTCGGAGAGAACACACCGGGAGAACGCGACCGGTCCGGCGGCTCGGACCTGCTCGAAGGCGGAGTAGTCGAGTCTGCAGCTTTCGAAGATCACGTTGTCCAGCGTGAGACCGCTGAGGTTCGCCCCCATGATCTTGCAGTTCCGGAAGACCACCCGGGACAGCTTGCTGTCCACCCACTGCGCCGATCCGAGGTCGCAGCCGTCGAACTCGACCGAATCGGCGCGCACGTCCTCCAGCCGAACACGGGCGGCACGCAGGTTTCCGATGCGGCCGGTGATCAGCTGGGCGTGCGCCAGGTCGAGATCCCGCAGGTCGGCGTCGGCGTACCGGAAGTCCTGGACGGTGCCACGGCTGTTCTCCAGCGAGGTGACGTTCGAAAGGTAGCCGTCGGCGAGGCCGGGCAGGGTGACGCGAACGCGGCCGAAGGTACGAGTCTCCATGATCGTGTCTCTCTCGTGAACCGCTGGGCCCGCGAGCAGGCTCGCGGGCCCAGCGTCGCCTACGGGGCTACTTCTTGTTCCAGTTGTCCCAGGTGGGTCGGTTGTCGGACTTCGCGATGACGGGGCCGACCGTCGTCGCACCCACCAGATCGGTGATCACGTCGGCCTCCGTAGTGGCCAGCAGTTCGATCAGGGTCATGCTGCGGTCTCCTTGCGGACGGTATCGGACAGGGCCACGAGAAGGGCCTGCCTCGACACGCGGCAGTAGCTCGTTTCGGTGGTGTCGAAGCTGCCGTTCTCGAAGTACCGGTTGCCGGCCTGCGCACCCCGGCAGAAGTCGAAGAACTCGCAGGAAGCCGATCCCGTGGTGGCGGAGCCGGGTGATGCCTTTGACGATGCGGTCGAAGATCGGTCGGCCGCGCCGGTCCACCCGCGTGGTGTTGCAGTCGGCCGGGCCGTCGATGCTCACGCCCACCCGGACCTCGCGCTCGACGAACAACTCGCACCACCGGTCGCTGATCAGGGTTCCGTTGGTCTGCACGTAGTGGTGCAGTGCCCCCGCACGGCGCAGGGATTCGAAGGGCTCGGCGAGCTCGGCGAAACGCCGCACCCCGACCGTGAGCGGCTCACCGGCGTGCCAGACCAGCTCCACCGGCGCGGCAGGAGTCGCGAACCGCGCGGCAGAGCTGGCCACCGCTTCGGCGACGCGAAGCGGCATCGGCGTGCGCCTGTCCTTCTCGGGCAGGTAGCAGTAGCCGCAGCTGACGTTGCAGTACCCGTCCGGCTGGAGGACCAGGGTTCGCGGTACAGCAGCGATCCTCCGCCGGTACCGGTCGCGTCCTGGTGGATCGGGCATGGGAATCCCCTCTCTCGGTACGTACGTGATTCTCGACGGCCCGGTCCGGCCCCGCGAGAGCGGTCCGGAGCCCGTTCCGTTGCCGTGCGGCGATCCGTCAGCGGCGCCCGACACCGGCGGTCATCGGTCACAGCCCTTGGCGAACCCGACCGTCACGACGGCCGAGAAGAGGAGCCACCACACCAGGCGCACCACGGTCGACCTGTCGAGCCCCGTCATCACGCCACCTCGGGCAGGGAGTGGAGGTCGCACGCCGTGCCCCACCCGTGGGTGGGGCACGGCGCTTCGGCGGGTTCCAAGAACTCGAACCAGACGACCTTGCCCGTCCCCGCCGGGTACCACCCCCAGGCGTGCGCCAGCTCCGCCACCAGCAACAGCCCACGTCCACCGCAGGATTCGGCGTCACGCTCCCGCCGCGGGAGCGCCGGGCACCGGTCCGCGACCTCGACCCGCAACCGTCCGGCGTGGCGCCGGACGGTCACCGCGCAGTCGGCCTGGGTGTGCACCAGAGCGTTGGCGATCACCTCACTCGCACACAACTCCACGTCCTGGAGCACGCCGGGCGCGAGCGGCACTCCCCAGCCCCGCACGATCGCCGTCACCATGCGCCGCGCCGCCGGCACCGCCTCCAGCCCCGGCGGCGCTCCCCCCCTCCAACGGGACCGGGAACCGCGCGTTGCTCAGCGGACTGATCACCACGGACATCCTCCAAGGCCGGGCAGATCAACTGCCAGCACAGGGGCACAAGTCGGTGTCGCGGCAACGACCGCGACACCGACTCACCAGCCCCTCTTCTCACTGTCAGTCAACAAGCCGTCACCTCCGTGAGACCATCGATCATGCGGCGCCCGCATACGGATATGCGGGCGCCGCATCGGACTGCGCCGCTCGGCGTGCCGGCACTCGTACAGTGGGGTGGGCCGTTGAACTGGAATTCGGCAGTGGTCCGAGAGGCATCCCGGACCAGGGACTACGGCAGGGTCATCGAGCTGGCGCGAACCCATCGGCGCATGACACAGGCCCAGTTGGGCGAGATGTGCGGCCTTTCGCAGTCGGCCGTCTCACGGCTGGAGAAGAGGGGCACCAGCCCGTACGCCATGGATGTGCTGCTGAGGATGTCGGAGCACCTGGACATTCCAGCGGCTCTGGTGGGTCTCGCCGGACCCACGATCCAGGCACGGAGCGGAGCCGAGAGCGTGCAGAGACGTCAATTCCTGGGAGTCGTAGCGGCAGCCGCCGCATCACCCGCCCTGGCAGTCGCCGGCGCGGACCCCGTCGATGAGGGCGAGCAGCAGGCCGCGTCCTTGCGCCTCGTCACGATGTCCTACCGTCGCCTGGACGGTTCGACGCCGTCCGGAGATCTGGCCGATGCCGTCCATTCGCATCTTCGGCTGATTCGGAAACTGGTCAGAACGGCCCCGACCGATGGTCGTCGGACCGGGCTCATCGCTGCCGCCAGCGAGGCGGCGAGCCTGGCTGGTTGGCTGGCGTGGGACACGGGGGACAACGGGTCGGCCCGGTCGTTCTACGGCGCAGCCGTCAAGACGGCCAGGTCAGGGACGAGTCCGCTCCTCGCCGCGTACCAGGCCGGAAGTCTGGCGCAGTTCGAGGCACACACCGGCAACGGAGTCCAGGCACTCAGCCTCGTGAGGCGGGCCCGGGGCTTCCTGGACTCCGGCTCCCCCGCGGTCGCCGACGCATGGCTGTCGGCCGTGGAAGCTCTCGGGCACGCGGCCACCGGCGACCAGCGCAGTGCGGACCGTTCACTGGTGCACAGCAGAACGGTGGTCCAGGCCGATGCGGTAGCTGAACCACCCCCCTGGCCGTGGGTGTTCGTCTTCGATGAGAGCAAGGTCGCCGGCTTCCGGTTGACCTGTGGAGCCAAGCTGGGACTCTCCCGATGGGTCTCCGAGAGCGCGGGCCCGGTCCTCACCTCCGGCAACCCGAAACAACGGGCGCTGCTCGTGCTGGACATCGCGGCGGGACACCTTGCGGCGGGACGCGTGGAGGCGGCGTTCACGCTGGCGACGCAAGCCCTGGAAGTCGGCCGCCAGTTCCGTTCAGGGCGCATCGTCGAACGGGGACGCGCACTCAGACGGTCGTTCAGAACGTCCTCACCACCCAAAGTGGTGCGGGAGTTCGACGAGCGCATGTACGACATGCATCTCTAGGGAGGAATCCGATGCGGATCGGAATCACGGGCCACCGAGGGCTGTCCGAGTCGATCGAACGGCAGGTCCGGCGACTGCTGGAAGGAGCGGTCGCGGGAGAGGACCGGAGCCGGCTGACCATCGTGTCCTGCATCGCGGACGGGCCGGACGCGTGGCTGGCCGAGGTCGCGCTCGACCGGGGCGCCCGACTGGAGGTCGTCGTACCGGCCGACGAGTACCGGGCCGGGCTGCCGCAATGGCATCACGACGTCTACGACCGGCTGCTGCACGGCGCGGCCGCCGTTCACCGGATCGGGCGGGTCGAGTCCGACGAGGCGGCCCACATGGCGGCGAGCGAGCTTCTCGTCGGGCAGGTCGACCGGCTCCTCGCCGTCTGGGACGGACTGCCGGCACGCGGGTTCGGCGGGACGGCGGATGTCGTCGCGTACGCGCGGCGGCAGGGTGTGCCGGTGGAGGTGCTGTGGCCGGAGGGAATGCGGAGGTGAGCGGGGACCGACCCCGGACCGCACTCGCGGTCCGGGGCCGGTCCGTTGCCGGTCGGCCGGTCAGGCGGCGGTGACGGCCGCGAAGCGGGTCGAGACGTCCTGCCAGTTGACGACGTCCCACAGCTTGGTGACGTAGTCCGGGCGGACGTTGCGGTACTGCAGGTAGTAGGCGTGCTCCCAGGCGTCGAAGGCCAGCAGCGGGGTGGTGCCCTGGCCGACGTTGCCGTGGTGGTCGTAGACCTGCTCGACGATCAGGCGCTTGCCGAGCGGCTCCCAGGAGAGGATGCCCCAGCCGGAGCCCTGGACGCCGGTGGTGGCGGTGGTGAGCTGCTTCTTGAACGCCTCGAAGCTGCCGAAGTGCTCGGTGATCGCGTCGGCGAGGGCGCCCTCGGGACGGTCGCCGCCCTCCGGGGAGAGGTTCTCCCAGAAGAGCGAGTGCAGCACGTGGCCGGAGAGGTGGAAGGCGAAGGTCTTCTGCAGACCGACCAGGCCGCCGAGCTGGTCCTTGTCGCGCGCCTCGGCGAGCTGCTCAAGGGTGTCGTTGGCGCCCTTGACGTAGGCCGCGTGGTGCTTGGAGTGGTGCAGCTCCAGGATCTCGGCCGACATCGCCCGCTCCAGGGCGGAGTAGTCGTACGGCAGGTCGGGAAGCGAGTAGGTGCTCATCAGGAGACGGGCCCTTTCAGCGAGTTCAGCGGTGGTGATCGTGCCGGGACCACACTATTGCGTATGGCTTGCAGGAACGAAGGGTGGGCTCCTGCATATTCCCCGTGTCCCGTCGTGCACAATGGACACTCAGATGTAATGAGCGCTAAGGGTGTGTGACCATGACCGGATCGCCGGTGGTGCTGGGGATCGAGTCGTCGTGCGACGAGACCGGTGCCGGCCTCGTCCAGGACGGGCGACTGCTCGGTCAGGCGGTGGCGTCCAGCATGGACGAGCACGCCCGCTTCGGCGGCGTGGTGCCGGAGATCGCCGCCCGCGCCCACGTGCACGCGATGGCGCCGGTGGTACGGGAGGCACTCGACCGGGCCGGACTGACCCTCGCCGACGTCGGCGCCGTCGCGGTGACGGCCGGCCCCGGCCTCTCCGGGGCGCTCCAGGTCGGGGTGGCCGCCGCCAAGGGCTACGCCTTCTCGCTCGGCGTCCCGCTCTACGGGGTGCACCACCTGGCCGGGCACGTCGCCGCCGCGACGCTGGACGGCGGGCCGCTGCCGAACCCCTGCGTGGTGCTGATCGTCTCCGGCGGGCACACCTCGCTGCTGCTGGTCCGCGACCTCGCCCGCGATCCGATCGTCCACCTGGGCGACACCCTGGACGACGCGGCCGGCGAGTGCTTCGACAAGGTCGCCCGGATCCTCCACCTGCCCTACCCCGGCGGGCCGGCGATCGACCGGGCCGCGCGCGAGGGCGACCCGAAGGCCGTCCGCTTCCCGCGTCCACTGACCGGCCGCGACGACGACCCCTACGCGTTCTCCTTCTCCGGCCTCAAGACCGCGGCCGCCCGCTGGGTGGAGGCCCAACGCGCGGCCGGTACCGAGCCGAAGGTCCCCGACGCGGCCGCCGCGCTCCAGGAGGCGATCGCCGACGTGCTGACCCGCAAGGCCGTCAGGGCCTGCACCGACCACGGGATCTCGACCCTGGTGGTGGTCGGCGGCGTCGCGGCCAACTCCCGGGTCCGGGCACTGGCCGAGCGGCGCTGCGCCTCGGCCGGGATCACCCTGCGGGTGCCGCCGCTGCGGTTGTGCACCGACAACGGCGCGATGGTCGCCGCGATCGGCGACCTGCTGGTCCGGGCGGGTGCCGAGCCGGCGCCCGCCGAACTGTCGATCGACCCGTCGGCGCCGCTGGAGTTCGCGGCGCTCGCACCGCTCGCCGCGACCCGGGCCGCCTGACCCGCACCCTCGTACCCCGGGCCGCCCGACCCGCTCCCCGCGACCCGGACCGCCGCGGTGACCCCGCCCGCCCCGGCGACCTGACTGTCTTCTGACAACGTTTCGGTTGCGGCGGGGTCGAATCCGATCCGAGGCCTTCCCGCCGCCGCGCGACATGTGCCATTTTACATGTCACACATCGAGCGGTCGCGTCCCCCAACTACGCGGCCCCGAACGGCCCCGGAGGCCCCCACAGATGCGTCCCTCCCGGATATCCAAGGCCACGATGCGCGGAGTGCCCGCGCTCGGCGCGGCCTTCTTCCTCGCGCTCGGCCTGCTCGCCCCCCAGAGCCAGGCCGCACCGGTGGGTCCGTCCGCAGCAGCGGCCAGGACCACCACCGGCACCACCTCGGCACCGGCGCCGAAGTCGATCCCGGTCCCCAAGTCCCCCGACGCGAGCATCGGCGACCGCCCGCTCGCCTCGGAGACCGCCGGCAAGGCCACCAGCCCCAAGGCGGCGCCGCAGACCCCGGCGGCCGCCACCAAGAGCGCGAAGCAGTTCTCGGCCGCCGCGGCGGCGGTCGACTGCAACCTCTCCGGTGTGATGACCTCCTCGGGCAGCGCGCTGGTCCAGCAGCTCAAGGCGCTCCCCGACGTCACCTGCACCTACCCGCTGTTCGACCTCACCGGGACCGACGCCGGAAAGGTCTTCCGCGAGGCCCAGATGGTGACCGTCTCCGACGCGCTGCGCGCCGCCTCTGCCACCTACTCCGGCGACAACAGCGCCGGCATCGGCCAGTTGGTGATGTTCCTGCGCGCCGGCTACTACGTGCAGGGCAACAACTCCGCCGCCGTCGGCGCCTACGGCATCGCGCTGCAGACCTCGATCCGCGGCTCGCTGGACGCCTTCTTCGCCGCCCCGCGCAGCCAGGACGTCACCGAGGCCAACGGCGCGACCCTCAACGAGGCCGTCACGCTGATCGACAGCGCCCACGAGAACGGCCGCTACGCGGGCGTCGTCAAGCGCCTCCTGGCCGGCTACACCGGCGGCTGGCCGAACGCCATGACCACCGCCGTCCAGCACGCCGGGTGGGTCATCGAGGGCGGGTTCGACGCCAAGCGCGCCGACTCCGGCTTCGTCGCCGCCCTCCAGGCCGACCCGACCATCGCCACCACCTGGGCCGCCTTCGTCACCCGCAACTCCGCCCAGCTGAACGGCGGCGACGTGGTCACCGGCGTCGGCATGCTGCTCGGCAACCTGGTCGGCAACGACACGCTGCGGGCCCAGGGCCGCCCGCTGGTCAAGGACCTGATCAACCGGTACCCGCTGGTCGGCGCCACCGGCCCGCTCACCATGAACCTGGTCTGGTTCGCCGAGAAGCAGGACAAGGGCAACTGTTCCTACTACGGCACCTGTGACCTGCCGACCCGGCTCGTCCCGCTGGTCCTGACCGTCAACCACACCTGCAACGCCAACCTGCGGATCCGGGCCCAGGACATGACGGCCCAGCAGCTGTCCGACACCTGCACCAGCCTGATCAACCAGGACGCCTTCTTCCACAAGGTCATCAAGGACAACGGGGCGATCCCCGGCGACCTGAACACCAACCTGGAGGTCGTCGCCTTCGACGACTACTACAACTACTCGCTGTACGCCTGGATCATGTACGGCATCGACGTCGACAACGGCGGCATGTACGAGGAGGGCAACCCGGCCGCGGCCGGCAACCAGGCCCGCTTCATCGCCCACGAGGCCGACTGGCTGCGCCCGACCTTCCAGATCTGGAACCTCAACCACGAGTACACCCACTACCTCGACGGCCGCTACGACATGGCCGGCGACTTCGAGGCCGGCATGACCACCCCCACCATCTGGTGGGTCGAGGGCATCGCCGAGTACATCTCGTACAGCTACCGCAACGAGCGCTACGCCGCCGCCATCACCGAGGCCGGCAAGAAGACCTACAAGCTGAGCGAGCTCTTCGACACCACCTACGACAACGCCGACTCGACCCGGATCTACAACTGGGGCTACCTGGCCGTCCGTTACATGCTCCAGTCGCACCCGCAGGACGTGAACACGCTGCTCGCCAAGTACCGGGCGGGCGACTGGAACGGTGCCCGCACCCTCCTGAAGCAGACCATCGGCACCGGCTACGACGCGGACTTCGCGACCTGGCTGACCGCCTGCGCGGCCGACAACTGCGGCACCCTGCCGACCGGCGGCCAGGCCCCGCTCTGCACCGTCGCCGACACCCGCCAGTTCGACAAGAACTGCCGCCGGGACAACGTCGCGGCCACCACCGGCAACTACAGCTACAGCTTCCTGAACCTGCCCGCCGGCGTGAAGCAGCTGACCATCACCAACCCGCCCGCCGGCTGGGTCTACTTCAGCCTCTACGCCCAGCAGGGCTTCGCCGGCGTGAGCGTCACCACGCAGTACCAGTAGGCGCCGTACCAGGAGACGCCGTACCAGGGGGTCGAACCGCCCGGTGGTGACACCGCCGGGCCATCGGTTCCACCGACGGCGGAGGGCCCCGCCGCACCGGCGGGGCCCTCCGCCGTGCCGGCCGGATCACGGTCGGCACGGCGGAGGGGTCGGTGCGGCGACCGGCACGCCCCCGAGGGCTGTTCGCCCTGACAACGTTTCGGTTGCGACGGCCGGCAATCCGGTCCGAGGCCTTCCCCGCACCATGCGACATGTGCCATTTTACATGTCACACATCGAGCCGCGTTCCCCAACAGCGGCCACAACGGCCCCGGAGGCCCCCACAGATGCGTCCCTCCCGGATATCAGCGGCCAACGCGCGCAGAATTCCCGCGCTCGGCGCCGCCTTCTTCATCGCGCTCGGCCTGTTCACGCCCCAGAGCCAGGCCGCCCCCGTCGGCGCCACGGCCCCGGCCGGCGTGAGCACCGCCGGAGCCGCCTCCTCGTCGCCGCGGTCGATCCCGGTCCCCAAGTCGCCGGACGCCACGAACAGCAGCACCTTCAAGCTCTCCTCGCAGGACTACGGCAAGGAGTCCACCGCGCCCGCCGCGCCGGCCACCGCGCCCGTCAAGGCGGCCAAGCAGTTCTCGGCGGCCGCCGGCGATCCCTGTCCGGATCTCTCCGGGCTGATCAACGCCACGGGCGGCGCGCTGGTCCAGCAGCTCAAGGCGCTGCCGAACGTCCCCTGCGCCTACCCGCTGTTCAACCTCACCGGCACCGACGCCGGCAAGGCCTTCGCCGAGTCCCAGATGGTGACCGTCGCCAACGCCCTGCGCGACGCCTCCGCCACCTACCCGGGCGACAACAGCACCTCCGTCGGGCAGCTGGTGATGTTCCTGCGCGCCGGCTACTACGTGCACGAGACCCGCCCGACCGAGGTCGGCACCTACGGCGCGGCGCTCGACACCGCGACCCGCGGCGCGCTGGACGCCTTCTTCGCGGCCCCGCACAGCAAGGACATCACCGACGCCAACGGCGACACCCTCAACGAGGTCGTCACGGTGATCGGCCAGTCCAAGACGCTCGGCCGGTACACCGGCGTCCTCCAGCGGATGCTCGCCGGCTACAACGGCACCTGGCCGCAGAAGATGAACCTGTCCCTGCAGCACTTCGACTGGATCATCGAGGAGGGCTTCGACCCCAAGGGCGACAGCCAGGGCCTGAAGGCGGCCCTCAAGGCCGACAGCGGCCTCCTCACCGCCTGGGCCGACTTCATCACCCGCAACGACGACCTGCTGAACCGCGACGACATGGTCAGCAACATGGGCCGCTACCTCGGCTACGCCCTCGTGGTCCCCGAGCTCAAGCCCCAGCTCCGGCCGCTGCTCAAGGACCTGATCAACCGGTACCCGAACGTCGGCCCCACCGCCCCGATCACCATGAACCTGGCCTGGGCGACCCGCAAGTTCGACAAGGGCAACTGCGCGGCCTACGGCATCTGCGACCTGAACACCCGCCTGATGCCGGTGATCCTGCCGCTCCAGCACACCTGCAACGCGGGGCTGAAGATCCGCGCCCAGGACATGTCCCCCGCGCAGCTGGCCGCCACCTGCACCAGCCTGATCAACGAGGACGCCTACTTCCACAAGGTGATCGGCGACAAGGGCGCGATCCCCGGTGACGTCAACACCGACCTGGAGGTCGTCGTCTTCGACGACTACTACAACTACTCGCTGTACGCCTGGTCCTTCTACGACATCGACGTGGACAACGGCGGCATGTACGAGGAGGGCAACCCGGCCCTGCCCGGCAACCAGGCCCGCTTCATCGCCCACGAGGCCAGCTGGCTGCGTCCGAGCTTCCAGATCTGGAACCTCAACCACGAGTACACCCACTACCTCGACGGCCGCTACAACATGGCCGGCGACTTCGAGGCCGGCATCGTCACCCCGACCATCTGGTGGGTCGAGGGCATCGCCGAGAACATCTCCTACGGCTACCGCAACGTCCGCAACAGCGACGCGATCGCCGAGGCCGGCAAGAAGACCTACAAGCTGAGCGAGCTCTTCGACACCGTCTACGACCAGACCGGGGACCCGGACGTCAACTCGAACCGGGTCTACCGGTGGGGCTGGCTGGCCGTCCGCTACATGCTCCAGGAGCACCGCGCGGACATCGAGAACGTGCTCACCAAGTACCGTGCCGGTGACTGGAACGGTGCCCGCACCATCCTGAAGCAGACCATCGGCACCAGCTACGACGCCGGGTTCGACACCTGGCTGACCACCACCTGCGCGACCAACGACTGCGGCCCGCTGCCGGAGGCCCCGGTCACCCCGACCACCCCCCTCTGCACCGTCGCCGACACCCGCCAGTTCGACAAGAACTGCCGCCGGGACAACGTCGCGGCCACCACCGGCAACTACAGCTACAGCTTCCTGAACCTGCCCGCCGGCGTGAAGCAGCTGACCATCACCACCACCGGCGGCACCGGCAACGCCGACCTGTACTACGGCGGCGGCAGCTGGGCCACCACCGGCAACGCCCTGGCCAAGTCCACCAACGCCGGCAACGGCGAGACGCTGACCATCACCAACCCGCCCGCCGGCTGGGTCTACTTCAGCCTCTACGCCGGACAGCAGGACTTCGCCGGCGTGAGCGTCACCACGCAGTACCAGTAGGACGGTCGCGGTACTCCACGCACCACGGCACTCCCGGCGAAGGGCCCCGCTCCGGCGGGGCCCTTCGTCATGCCCCGGGTCCGGCCGGCCCGGCGGACCAGGTGACCAGCGGCGGGCGGACGGCGGCGCAGAGCGGGTGCCCCTTGACGTCGGTCAGCCCGAGCCGGGCCACCAGCAGGCCGCCGCGCACGGCCGCCTCGACGGTGTCGCGCTCGACCGCCGCCAGCATCAGCTTGGCGCGGCGGAACATCGTGAAGCCCCCGGCCCCGCCCGCGACCCAGGAGAGGTAGACGAACCGGGCCCCCGGGCCACCCTGGACGTACGGGCCGAGGAGGTCCGGTCCCGGGAGGTCCGGTCCGGCCTTCACCGTGCACTCCAGCGTCCAGACCGCCCCGGCCGCGTCACCGGCCACCGGGTCGAGCAACTCCCCCGGCCTGCCGCGCCGCTGCACCGCGACGTGGATGTCGTCGTAGCCCGGAAAGCCCGGGGCCCCGGGGCAGCTGCGCCCCGGAAGGTCGGTGGCCTCGATCCTGATCCGCACGCTCGTGTTCGCCATGGCACCATCCTGCCGCGCGGCACCGTGCGGGCCCGCGCCGGACCGCGCCGGACCCACTCCTGTGGCAGGCCCGCCCGGCCGCCGTCAGGATGGGAGGCCAGGGCCCAGCCCCGACCCGATCGGAGTGCGATGACCGACCAGCACAACGTCGTCCTGCTGACCTTCCCGGACCCGTCCACCTGCCGTCCCGCGTTCGAGGAGGCGGAGCACCTGCCCGGCCTGCGGCAGGCCGCCGTGCTGGAGCGCTCCGCCGACGGCCTGCTGGAGACCAAGGAGGGCTACGTCCGCGGCGCCGGAGTGGCGACCGTGGGCTCGGGCGTGGTCGGCGGTCTGATCGGACTGCTCGGTGGGCCGATCGGCTCCCTGCTGGGCTTCGCGGCCGGTGCGGCACTCGGCAACGCCGCCGAGGAGGGCCGGGCCGCCACCGGCGGGGCCGGGCTGATCGTGCTCTCGCCGCGGGTGCCGGACGGGACGGCGATGCTGGTGCTGGACATCCGCGAGGAGTCGCCGGCCGCCGCCGACGCGTTCGCCGCCCGGCACGGCGCCGCGGTCGAGCGGATCCCCGCCGAGGAGTTCGCCGAGCAGGTCCGCGCGGCCGAGCAGCGCGCCGAGGACTCCCCGGAGAACGGCCCGGGGGCCTGACGGCGCTCCGGGGGCCTGACGGCGGTCGGCGCCGAGCAGCACCCGGGCCGGGCCCCGTCGACTCCGCTACGGGGCGGTGCCGGGCAGCGGCAGGGCCTGGTCGAGGCTGTCCACCCAGAGGCGGGCGTAGGTCTTCAGGACGGCCATGGGCGCTCCGAATCGTCCGGACCTCGGCGGCCCTCGGCGCCGCCCGGTCTCCGCCGGTCACCTTAGGCCGCGTGCGTTCGGGTGCGGAAGACCGCCGTGTCCGGCGACCGGGGCGGCACCGGGCGACCGGGCGGCCACCGGGCAGCTCCGACGCGTCGTCAGCGCGGCGGAACCGGGCGGTCGTAGACGTTCTCCGGGGTCGCGATCTCGGTGATCGCCCGGGCGAGCAGGGTGGACGGCTCCTGGCCCTGGGAGACGATGTCCGTGTTGATCTCGATCACGAGGGTGGCCCGCTGCGCGGGCAGGTAGACGGCCACGGTCTCGTACCCGGGGATCGAGCCGTTGTGTCCGATCCATCCGCCGGTCTCGAAGATCCCGAGCCCGTAGCCGGTGCCGGGGAAGCCGGTCGGCAGCACCGTGAGCCGCTCGCGCTGGGTCCGCGGGCTGAGCAGCGTCCCGGTGGCGACGATCCTGGCCCAGCGGCGCAGGTCGTGCAGGTCCGAGATCATCGCTCCGGCCGCCCAGGCCCAGCTCGGGTTCCAGTCCGTGGCGTCCTCGGTCGCGCCGCTCGGGGTCTGGTCGGTGTAGCCGCGCGCGTGCGGCTCGGGGAACTCGGGCCCGGTCGGGAACAGCGTGCGGTGCAGGCGGGCCGGGCGCAGCACCCGCTGCTCGATCACGTCGACGAGACGGTGGCCGCTGACCTTCTCGACCACCAGGCCGAGCAGGACGAGGTTGGTGTTGGAGTACTGGAACGTCTCCCCCGGGCCGAAGGTGTTCGCGTGCCGGAAGCCGTAGGCGAGCACCTCGCGCGGGGTGAAGGAGCGGCTCGGGTCGCTCTCCAGCGCCCGGACGAAGTCCGGGTCGGCGGTGTAGGGGAACAGGCCGCTGCGCATCTCGGCGAGCTGGCGCAGGGTGATGTCGGTGCCGCAGGGCACGCCCTCGACATAGTCGGAGATCGGGTCGTCCAGCCCGATCAGACCGTCGTCGACCAGTTCGAGCAGCGCGGTGACGGTGAAGGTCTTGGTCTCGCTGCCGATCCGGGTGTACCCGTCGGTGGTCATCGGCCGGCCGGTGGCCTGGTCGGCGACGCCGGTCGCGCGGACGTAGCCGCCCTTGCCGGGCAGCCACAGTCCGACGGCGACGCCGGGGATGCCGGCCTGCCGGCGGACGTCCTCGATGGCCCGGTCCAGCCTGGCGGTCAGCTCGGGGCCGAGGCCGCCCGCCGGGTGGTCGTCCTGCTCGTACCGGTCGTCCTCGTCGTACCGGTCGTCCTGGTCTTCCTGGTCGTACCGGTCGTACGGGTCGGTGTTCGCGGCGTGGACGGCGGTGGCGGGAGCAACCGCCGTGGCGGGAGCGGCCGCGGTCGGGGCCAGTACGGACAGCGCGAGGAGCGCTGCCGCGATCAGGCGGCGGGAGGGGGTACGTCGCATGGCGGGCGCCTCTTCCATCTCAGGGGCTCAGATGGCAAAGGTCACCACTCGGACCGCGGGCGGGGGTGCCCGTCCGGCACGCCTCCCGGTGAGTCCACTCGTTCGGCGCCGACCCGCCGCCCGGGGCCTCCCGCCGGTGCCCGGACCGGCGCGCCGCCGGTCCGGGCACCGGGCTCACCCCGAGCTGTCCCGGACGATCAGTTCGGCCGGCAGCACCAGGCCCCCGCCCGGCGGCCGCTCTCCCCGGACCTGGGCCAGCAACAGCCGCACCAGTCCGGCCGCGATGGCCGGCAGCGGGAGCCGGACGGAGGTCAGCGCGGGGTGCAGGTGCCGACAGAGCGGGGTGTCGTGGAAGCCCACCACCGCCACGTCCCGGCCGACCGTCAGGCCTTCGGCCCGGACCGCCTCGTAGACGTCGAGGGCCAGCAGATCGCTGCCCGCCGCCACGGCGGTCGGGCGGCCGGGCCCGCGCAGCAGCGCCCGCACCGCCGCCACGCCGGCGCCGGCGCGGTCCGCCTCGGCGCCCCCCGGTGCGCCGCCCCGCCGCGCCGGCTCCACCACGGTCAGGCCCCGCCGGTCCGCCTCCGCCCGGAAGCCCTCGCGCCGGTCGGCCATCCACGGCAGCGCGGCCGCGCCGCCGACGAAGCCGACCCGGCGGTGGCCCCGGTCCGCGAGGTGCCCGGCCACCTCCGCCGTCGCCGCGGCGTTGTCGATGTCCACCCAGTGCTGCGGGCGGTCCGCGCCGGTCCGTCCGAAGGCGGCGAACGGGACGCCGGAACGGACGACGTGGGCGACCCGGGGGTCGTCCGTCAGGACGTCCGCCAGCACGAGGCCGTCGACCTGGCGGGCCGCCAGCAGCTCGTCGATCGCCGGCCGGGGGTCCGCCGTGCCGGGCGCCGGGCGGAAGAGCAGCACCCGCTGCCCCTCGGCTCCGGCCGCGTCGACCAGGGCCTCCAGGAAGCCGGCCATCAGCGGATTGGGGTCGAACGGGTCGTCCACCGGGGCGAGGTAGCCGAGGGTGCGACGGGCCCCGGTGCGCAGGGCGCGGGCCGACTGGTCCGGCTGGTAGCCGAGCCGCTCGACGGTCGCGGTGACCCGGGCCAGGGTTTCCGGCCGGACCTTCTGCGGTGCGTTGATGGCGTTGGAGACGGTCTGCCGGGACACCCCGGCCGCGCGGGCGACCTCCTCGATCGTGGTGGCGCCGCGGCGCGGCCGGGCCGCTGCCTCGGACATGGGTCCTCCGCTCGGTCGGTCTGGGGGGTGTGCGGTCACGGAGCCAGGCAATCACATGCCCGCCCCGGACCGGCGGCCGGTCGGGCCGCCGGTCCGGGGCGGGCGGGGTCAGGCCCGGCGAAGCGTCAGCAGCCCGCCGCGCGGGACCGGGACGACCGCCGACCCGGTCAGGTCGAGGGCGCCCTGCCACAGGACGCGGCCCCGGGCGTCCTGGACGGTGGCCTCCGCCTGTCCGGTGCCGCCGACCAGGTGGACCTCGGGGTCGTTGTCGGCGTTGGCGACCAGCAGGGTGCGCCACGCTTCGGCGACCGCCCGGACGGGCAGCGGGGCGTACCGCGCGACCACCACGGTGTCCGGGCCGACGGCCGTGACCAGCGGGTAGCCGAGCTCCGGCCGGGACGGGCGCAGCTCGCCGAGCTGGAGGGTGGCGAGGTGCTCGCGCACGACGCCGAGCCAGAAGGCGAGGGCCTCGCGCTGCTCGGGGGTCTGGGTCGCCAGGTCGACCGAGATCTGCGGCACCGAGAACAGTACGTTGATCAGGTGGCAGGCGACCTGCTCGGGCGGCTCCGCCGGGTGCCACATGAGCATGTCGGCGTGGACCGCCATCGGCCCGGCGACCAGCCGGGTGTCGATGGTGCGGTGCCGGTTCTCGGCCGGGCTGAGCGGGCAGTCGATGGCCCGGACCATGGTGGCGTAGGGCCAGAGGCCGGGGCTGACGTAGGGCTGGCGGTGCTCGATCATGGCCTGCGGCCGGGCGGCGGTGATCCGGCCGCGGATCCCGGCGAGCAGCCGCTCGACGCCTTCGGCCACGGTGGCGCAGTCCGCCTCGGGCCCGGCCTCGGGCGGGTCCTGGACGTCGAACCAGTCCACGAAGTCGATCTTCAGTCCGTCCATCCCCCACTCCTCGACCGCCCGGGCCAGCCGGTCGGTGAGGTGGTCCCGGACGACGGCGTAGCGCGGGTCGGCGACGATCACGCCCATCTTGTCGTTCTCGCTCAGCGCGTACCGGCCGAGCTTCTTCGCGGCCTCGCTGTCCAGGCCGATGAACGGCAGCGCGTACCAGAGCATGTACTGGACGCCGAGGTCGTGCACCCGCCGGACGTGGGCGGCGGTGTCGGGCAGCGAGACCGGCTCCCAGTCCCCGCAGTGCGCGTAGCCGCGGGTGCGGTCGCCGGTCATCCAGCCGTCGTCGACGATGATCACGTCGAGCCCCAGCTCCTTGCCGAGGGCGGCCTGGGTCTCGACCGCCTCGGGGCTGACCTCCTGGTGCAGCGAGTACCAGGTCGAGTAGGCCGGGAGGCGGGCGGCGTCCGGGACGTCGGCCTGGCGGTCGGCCCACCACCAGCCGGCGATCCCGGCCAGGCAGCGGGCGAAGTGCCGGCGCGAGGTGTCGATCCGGACCGTCAGCCGCCCGGCGGCCTGCACCCAGAACCGGAACTCGCCGGACTCCTCGACGACTCCGGCACCGGCCAGGACGTCCACCCGGTCGGCGGCGAAGGCGCAGATCGCCACGTCGCCGGTGCCGACGAGCGCGGCGACCGGCGCGCCGCGGGTGAGCGAGGTGCGCCGCGGCGCGCTCCAGGCCGCCGGCAGCCGGCCGCCGAGGCCGGCCTCCGGGGTCCAGAAGGCGGTCGCGTCGACGCACGGGACGCGCCATTCGATCCGCACCTCGCCCGCGTCGGCCGCGGTGACCTCGATGACGCCCTCGTCGGTCACCCGGGCCGCGGCCTCGCCGGTGACCAGCAGCTCCAGCCCGTCGACGGCCAGGGTGCGGGGTCGGCCGGCGGCCGCCGCACCCGCGTGCGGCTCCCAGATCTGTTCCATGGTCAGCCCTTCGTAGCGCCGGCCAGCAGGCCGGAGATGAACTGCCGCTGAAGGACCAGGAAGAGGACCATCATCGGCACGGTGGAAACGGCGGTCCCGGCGAGGATCGCGCCGTAGTCGGTGGTGCTCTTCATGCCGTGGAGCGTGGCGAGCGCCACCGGCAGGGTGTGCATGTCGGCGCTGCGCAGCGCGATCAGCGGCCAGACGAACTGGTTCCACGACCCCAGGAAGAGGAAGATGGACAACGCGGCGAGCACCGGGCGCATCACCGGGACGACCACGCTCCACAGCACCCGGAACTCGCCGGCGCCGTCGACCCGGGCGGCGTCCAGGAGTTCGTCCGGCATCCCGCTCAGGGACTGGCGCATCAGGAAGATCGCGAACGGCACGCACAGGCCCGGGAGCACGACGGCCTGGTAGGTGTCGAGCAGGCCGAAGGACATCATCATCTTGAACAGCGGCACCAGCATCACCTGCTCCGGCACCACCAGGGTGGAGAGCAGCAGGGCGAACAGCACGGTGCGGCCGCGGAAGCGGAACTTGGCGAAGGCGTAGCCGGCCAGCAGGGCGACGATCAGCGCGCCCACCGTCTGCAGCCCGGCCACCAGCAGCGAGTTGAGGAGCACCCGGCCCAGCCCGATCTTGGCCTGGAGGCGGTCGACGTTGTCGCCGAAGGCGTCGCCGGGCAGCAGCGCGGGCGGCCAGGAGAAGATCTCGCTGTCCTTGTGGCTGGCGGCGACCACCAGCCAGTAGAAGGGGCCGACCGACAGTCCGGCGACGGCGGCCAGGAGGAGGGTCAGGGGCAGGCCGCGCAGCCGCTTCGTCCGGGCGCCGCCGCGGCCGGCCCCCGTCCCCTCGCCGGGGCCGCCCGGGCCGCCGGTCCGGCGCCTGCCGACGCGGTCGTCGCGCCGACTCCCGCTCCGCGTGGTCGTGGTACTCATGAACGCTCTCCCATCAGGCGCATCTGGACGGCGCCGAGCACCGACACGATCAGGGTGAGCGCGTAGGCGATGGCGGAGGCGTAGCCGAAGTCGAAGTACCGGAAGCCGTTCTCGTACAGGTACATCGAGACGGTGAGGGTGGCGTTGTCCGGGCCGCCGCGGGTCAGCACGTAGGGCTCGTCGAAGAGTTGCAGCGTGCCGATGGTGGAGAGCACCACCGTGAAGAGCAGCACGGGCCGCAGCGCCGGTACGGTGATCGACCAGAAGCGGCGCAGCGGTCCGGCGCCGTCCACCATCGCGGCCTCGTACAGCTCCTTGGGGATGCCCTGCAGTCCGGCCAGGTAGATGACGGCGTTGTAGCCGGTGTAGTGCCAGGTGAGGACGAGGACGACGGACATCCGGGACCAGAACGGATTGCCGAGCCAGTCCACCGAGGGCAGGCCGACGGCGTCCAGGAGCCAGTTGACGGCGCCCTGGTCGGTGTTGAGCAGGAAGGCGAACATCACGCCGGTGGCCACCAGGCCGGTGACGGAGGGCATGAAGACGCCGAGCCGCCACACGGCGCGCCAGCGCACGAAGACCGAGTTGATGCCGACGGCCAGGAAGAGCGCCAGTACGAGCATCAGCGGCACCTGGACCACGAGGATCACGCCGGTGTTGCGCAGGGCCGTCCAGAACAGCGGGTCGTCCAGCAGTCGCCGGTAGTTGGCCAGCCCGGCGCCCTTGGTGGCCGAACCCGCGCCGGTGGTCAGCGAGAGCAGCAGCGAGGAGATGATCGGGTAGGCCTTGAACACCGCGAAGAGGATCAGCGCGGGGGCGAGCAGCAGGTAGGGCAGGGCGCGGCGGCGCAGCACGGCCCGGCGCCGGGCCGGTGTCGCCACCGCCCCGACGGGCTCGACGAGTCGGGCGGTGGCGGTCATGCGATGGTGCGCCCGGTCTGCTGGGCGAGCTGCTTGGCCGCTTCCTGGAGCACGGCCGCCGGGTCCGCGCCCTTGACGAGGACCTTGACCTGGGCGTCGCTGGCGAGCTTCAGCGCGCGGGCGTAGTCGCCGGAGTAGTTGGTGGCGTCCGCGCCCTCGCCGAGCAGGTCGGCGAAGGTCTTCAGGACGGGCTGGCCGCCGTAGTAGCGGTTCGGCGCCGCGTACATCGGATCCGCGTAGGCCGCCGTCAGGGAGGGGAAGACGCCGCCGGCGGTGAACATGCCGTTGACCGAGGCCGGCCGGGTGAGCGCGTACTCGACGAACTTCCAGGCGGCGACCCGGCGGGGGCTGGAGGCCGCGACGGCGAGGTGGGTGGAGTTGACGATCGCGGCGCGCTTGCCGCCGGCGGTGACCGCCGGGGGCCGGGCGAGGCGCCAGTTCCCGCTCTGGTCGGGGAGCTTGGTCTCCAGGTAATGCGCGGCCCAGGCGGGCAGCGGGGCGACGGCGACCTTGCCGGCCTTCACCAGGTTGAGCCAGCCCTGGTCACCGGCCGCGTCGCCGACCAGCCCGGCGTCGTCCAGGCGCTTGAGGACGGTGAGCGCGCGCACCGCCTCCGGGGAGCCCAGGGTGATGGCGCCCTTGAGGTCGAAGTAGAAGGCGCCCTGCAGCTGCATCAGCGACTGCAGGAAGTCGAGGTCGGTCTCGGGGGTCGCGGGCTTGTTGATGCCGATCAGGGATATCCCCGGGTTGGCCGCCTTGAACGCGTCGGCGCCGGCGAGCACGTCGTCCCAGGTCTGGAAGGTGCTCGGGTCCAGGTTGGCCTTGTCGAAGTAGTCCTTGCGGTAGTAGAAGCCCAGCGGGTTGACCTCCCAGGGCAGCGCGTAGGCATGGCCGTCCTTGCCGCTGACCACCGGCCAGAGCCCTTGGACGAACTTGTCCTTGTGGGAGTCGGCGCCGAGCGCCGAGAGGTCGGCCAGGCCGCCGGGGAACTTCTCCAGGTAGCCGGGGAGGTAGTCGCAGCCGATGTGCAGCACATCGGCGAGGCCCTGCCCGCCGGCGGCCAGGCCGACGGTGATCTTGTCCCAGATCGCCGGGTTGCCGACGTCCTGGACGTCGATCTTGATCCCCGGGTTGTCCTTCTCGAAGGCCGGGACGACGCCGCGCAGCGCCTGGGCCGCGGTGGTCCAGGACCAGACGGTGACGGTGCCGGTGGCGGCGTCACCGCCGCTGCCGGAGAGGGAGTCGGACCCGCCGCAGGCGGCGAGCGCGCCGCCCGCGGTGAGGGCGAGCGCGCCGGCGCCGGTGGCGCGCAGCAGGTCCCGACGGGAGACAGATGACATGGCTGACCTCTCTGAGGGGTGGTGGTGGGGTGGGGCACGGCACCCCCGCGGGTGGCGACGGGGTGCGACGGAGAGCTGGAGCGACGGGCGGGGCCGGTCGGGCCGGCGGGGCGGGGCGGGCGGACGGGAGGCGCGGGGCGGCGGGCGCCGGTCAGCCCGTGGGCACCGCGCCCAGCGCCTCGGTGAGACGGGCGACGGCGTCCGACCGGTCGGTGGAGGCGTGCGGCGAGAGCCGGATCCAGGGCGCGCGCAGGGTGGTGGCGAGGCCGGCCGCCGTCAGGGCGGCGTGGACGGCCGAGGGGTCGGCGCCCGGCAGGTGGAAGCGGCCGATCCCGCTGCCCGTGGCCGATCCCGCGCCGGCCGGGCGCTCCCCCGGGCCGGTCGCCCCGCCGCCCGCCGTCCGCGCGCCCAGTGTGCGGGCGGCGGCCAGCAGGGCGTCGAGCGTCCCGCCGATCCGGGCGTTGATCGGCCCGACACCGACCGACCGGACGAGCTCCAGGGCCGCGCCCAGGGCGGCGACGGCCGGTCCGTCGGGGTTGGTGAGGGTATGGGCGACGGCGCCCGACCGGGCCGGGCGGGGGTGGTCGGTAGCGCCGATCGGGTCGATGACGCCGGACCAGCCCCCGAGCCCGGGTTCGAGCAGCCCGGCGACGCGGTCGCGCACCAGCAGCAGCGCGGCGCCCCAGCCGGCCCGCAGCCACTTCTGGCCGCCGGAGGTGAGCACATCGGCGGCCTCGGCGTCGAAGTCGACCGCGCCGAGTGCCTGGATGGCGTCCACCACGAGGACCCGGTCCGGTCCGATCACCTCCTTGATGGCGGCCAGCGGCGCCCGGAACCCGGTCGCGGAGTCCACCGCGCAGACCGACACCGCCCGCACCCGGTCGTCCAGGTGGGCCCGGACGGAGTCGGCGGTGACCGGACCGTCGATCAGGCGCACCGCGAGGCGGCCGTGGTCGGCCGCCCGCAGCCAGGGGTAGACGGCCCCGGGGAAGTCGTCGCGCCCGACCAGGACCACGCCCCCGCCCCGGACGGCGTGGGCGGCCGCGAACATCCCGTGCGAGGTCGACCCGACGAAGGCGATCTCGTGCGGCAGGCAGTCGAGCAGCTCCGCCGCCGTCCGCGCCGTCCGCGCCACCGCGCGGTCCAACTCGTCCAGCGCGGCGAGCCCCTGGCCGTGCATCAACTCGGCGGACCGGGTCAGCACCGTGCGCACATCGGCCGAGACCGGCCCGACCCGCGCGAAGTCCAGATAGCCGGCCGGCTCGTCGAACTGCCGCAGGTACGCGGGGAGAGTCCACGCCGACATGAGACAACCCTTCGATTTGAACGTTCAAACAGACATAACTCATCAGAACCAAACAGGTTCAAACGAGAGAGCCACAGTGAAGCTCGCACTCCGGGCGACGTCAAGACCCCGAACGAAGAACACGAATGGATAACGTGGACGCAATCTCTTGCAAGTGCAATTTCACATTACTATGTTACGTACTGTCATCCCCCTCCCCGCTGTCGCTCGGCGGGCCCCTCCCCACCGCCACCCCCCTCGGCGGTCCTCGGGCATGACACCCCCACGCAGGACACCCCCCACGCCCCACCGAGGAGTTCCGGTGCCCACCTCCAGAACCGTGCGCAACACCCTGCTCTCCGCGGCCCTCGCCACGGCCCTCGCCGTGCCGCTGCTGCAGAGCGCCCAGGCCGTCGGCGCCGCTCCGGCCGTCACCGTCCGTGAGCTCACCTCCGGCGCCGCCCGGACCCCGGCACAGGCACCCGGCCAGGCCGCCGACCAGGTCGCCCACCGGGGCGCCCCCGGCGGGGCCACCTCCGTCGGCCCGCAGGGCGGGCCCGGCGCCGCCGCGCTCCAGCCCACCACCGGCACCCCCGAGAGCGACCCGGCCGAGGCCGCCCTCGCCGCCGTCACCGCCCAGGCGACGCCCTGCCCGCCCGAGGTGTTCACCTCCCTCACCCCGGCCCAGCTGGCGGACTTCCTGACCGACCGCGGCCACAGCTACCAGGACTGCCTGCGTCCGCTGCTGACCAGTTGGAACGTTCAAACCGCCAAGGTCATGACTCCCGCGCACGTCCAGGCCGTCGCCGCGCGGATCAGCCAGCTCTCCTCGCGCTTCGACAGCGCCAACAACCTCAACCAGCAGGAACTCTGGTACTACCTGCACATAGCCGTCTACTTCGACTTCTCCTACGACGAGATCAACCTGGGTGACGCCGGCACCGTCGCCGCCATCGACCGCGCCATCCGCGACTACACCGCCAACCCGCGGGTGTTCGAGCCCACCACCACCAACGGCTCGACGATGGGCGAGCTGCTGCAGACCGGCAGCGCCCCCGGCCTGCGACTGGCGCGCATCCCACTGGTCAAGCAGATCGTCCGGACGTTCGCCCCCGGCAGCACCGTCATCGGTGACCAGGGCTGGAACTGGGCGGTCCAGGGCGCCCTGCAGATCAACTTCCAGGGCATCAGCAACGTCGGCGAGGACCCGCAGGGCCTGTTCCGCGCCGCGGTGGCCGCCGACGCCGACTACCGCGAGGCCTTCCGCGCCTACGCCGGCTACGCCCACCTCAAGGGGACCTACAGCGAGTGGGCCGCCTCCGACGCCATGCTGGAGTACGGTCGCTTCGCCCAGATCGACGCCCTGAAGGCCGAGGTGAAGTCCCGGATCGGCGCCCAACTGCAGCTCACCGAGGCGACCTTCGGCCGGATGAGCAAGCCCTGGGCCAACCTGGTCGGCCCGGTCAACGACCTCGGGCTCTGCGCGCAGTACGGCGTCTGCCGCGCCGACATCGAGAAGGCGCTCTTCCCGAACACCTTCAGCTACGACAACGGCGCCCTGGTCGTGCGCACCGCCCTCGACCGGGCCACCGCCGACCAGCTCTACTACGCCACCAAGCAGGTCAAGGCCCAGTTCTTCCGCGTCCTGGGCACCGACCAGCCGATCGCCGGCGACGACCACCCGGTGCTCACCGTCCAGCTGTACGACACCAAGAGCCACTACCAGGCCTTCCAGTCCACGCTGTTCGGCATCGGCGACGTCAACAACGGCGGCATGTTCCTGGAGGACCGCTCCACCTTCTACACCTACCAGCGGACCACCGAGGAGTCGTACTTCAGCCTGGAGGAGCTCTTCCGCCACGAGTACACGCACTACCTCAACGCCCGCTGGGCCATCCCCGAGTCCGGCTACACCACCCGCTGGCCCAGTGACGCGACCTTCGCCATGAACGAGGGCACCGCCGAGTACTTCGCCGGCTCCACCCGCGACGGCGGCGTGAAGGCCCGCAAGTACATGGTCCGCCAGGTCGGCTGGGACGACGAGGCCGGGGCCCCGCGGCTGACCGTCGACCAGGTCCTGCACGCCACCTGGGCCTCCCAGGGCTTCCGCGCCTACCCGTACGCGGCGACGTTCTTCAACCTGCTCGGCGAGAAGCACCCCGACCAGCTGGCCGAGATGTACCGCCTGCTGCGCGCCGACGACAAGGCCGGCTACGACGCCTGGCGCGACCGCCTCGGCCGGGACACCGCGCTCCAGCGCGAGTACAACGCCTACCTCGACGCCGAGATCCCGCTCGCCGACTCCCTCTACGTCCCGGTCACCAAGTACGCCGCGAACGGCTCGCTGCAGTACGCCTGGGCCTCCGAGGTCCAGTCCGCCTTCGCCGCCGCCACCCAGAACGCCCCGGTCTGCAAGGACAACGGCGACTGGAACAACAAGATGCGCTTCAGCTGCTCGGGACGCATCACCGCCAACCTCACCAACGCGGCCGACGCCGGCCGGGTCCGGGCCGACATGGCGGCCACCGTCGACACCTACCTGCTCAACCGGGGCGGCTCCGCCGCCAACAACCTGGCCGACATGAACTGCTGGTTCGGCAAGGTCGACGTCTGGCCCACCGGCCAGGCCGGCACCGCCGACTACAACTGCGAGGGCCCGCTGCGCCGTTGACGGACGAGGCCCGGCCCGGCCCGGCGACCGCCCGACGGCGGCACCGGGTCGGGTCGGGGCGCCCCCAGCGGGCTCAGTCGTGCGGCGGCAACCCGCCGAGCTGGTGGTCGGCCACGTTGAGCGCCTCGTCGACCAGCCGGCGCAGATGGCCCTGCCGCAGGGCGTAGACCACCCGCCGGCCGTCCTTGCGGGTGGTGACCAGCCCCGCCAGCCGGAGCTTGCCCAGATGCTGGCTGACCGACGGGCGCGCCGCACCGCACGCCTCGGTCAGCGTGGTCACATCGGCCTCGCCCTCGCCCAGGCGCCGCAGCAGCGCGAGCCGGGTGCGGTCGGCGAGCAGCGCGAGGACGGCGGCCGCCGTCTCCAGCCGCTCGTCGCTGCCCGGCTGCGCGTCGTTCCCCGGCCGCGCATCGCCGGACGGCCGTTGCTCACCGGACGGCCGCTGCTGTCCGCCCGGCTGCTGCGACCGATGTGCACCTGATAGCCGAAGGCTGCCGCTCATGGCCACATCGTAGAGGGCTCACCCGTTCACGCACGGCGCGGTCGTGCGGCCGCGCGCCCCCGCCGCACCCCCGCACCCACCGCGGCACCCGAATGCGGCACCGCCGGTCGGCGGACCGGTTCGAGCACGGAGCAACAATGAGTGGCCCCCGCCCCTCATCCTCCGGAGCACCCCATGCCCATGCTCGCGATCAAGGGAACGTACCGGCTCATCGACAGTGACCCCGACGGCGACACCGTGCACTTCCTGCCGCAGGATCCTGGCTTCTGGTGCGACGTGCCCGGCAAGCACCGGGTCGGACGGAACAGCCGCGGCGGCGGCAAGATCCGCATGGAGGGCATCGACGCGCTGGAGACCCACTACTCGGGGGTCGCCACCGAGGCCGTCCACCAGCCGATGGACCTGGGAGCGAGCGGCGCCCGCGACGAGCTGATCTCCTGGCTCGGCTTCAGCGACGTCGTCCGGGGCGCGGACGGCAAGGTCACCGGCTCGACCCCGGAGACCGTCCCCGGTTTCGTCCTCGCCGACGGCGCCGACGTCTTCGGCCGGTGTATCGCCCTGGTCGGCCGGGGCGCCCTGCCGGCCGACGTCCCGAACGGCCGGCGGACCGAGGTCACCCCGGACCTGCTGCACCAGACCGCCAACCACCACCTGCTCTCGCTCGGCCTGGTCTACCCGACCTTCTACACCAGCCTCCCCGAGGTCCTGCGCCACGACATGACCGCCACCTCCCAGCAGGCCCGGGCGGCGAAGGCGCCGGGCAGCGTGTGGGCGCACGACGTCACCACCGACGGCGCGGTGATCGAGGACCTGACCTCGATCACCGACCACCAGGTGATCCTGCCGAAGCTGTTCCGCCGCCTCGCCGACTACATCCGCCTCTTCGGGCCCTCGCTCGGCTGCTTCCCCGCCTACCTGGCCGGCGAGGCCGAGGAGTTCTTCCTCCCCGAGCAGACCACCTCCGTCACCGGCCTCCAGCACGTCGTCGAGATCAACGGCGACACGATCAGGATGACCCGGAAGATCGAGGACATCGTGCTCGTGGAGAAGTGACCACCGGCCCCCGACGGCGCCCTCCCGTGCGGGGCGCCCCGGCGGCCGCGGCCCCGTTCACCGGTCCCGCAGGTCCACCACCCGGCGGATCTTGCCCACCGAGCGCTCCAGCGTGTACGGGTCCACCACCTCGACCTCCACGGTGACGCCGACCCCGTCCTTCACGCCCTTGGCGATCGCCGACGCGGCGGCCGCCCGCTGCTCGGGGGCGGCGTCCGGGCGGGCCTCGACCCGGACCGCCAGGTGGTCCAGCCGGCCCCGGCGGGTGAGGTGGAGCTGGAAGTGCGGTGCCACCGCGGGGGCGCGGAGCAGGATCTCCTCGATCTGGGTCGGGAAGACGTTCACCCCCCGCAGGATGATCATGTCGTCACAGCGGCCGGTGACCTTGGCCATCCGTCGGAAGGCGGGCCGGGCGGTCCCGGGCAGCAGACGGGTGAGGTCGCCGGTGCGGTACCGGACGACCGGCAGCGCCTCCTTGGTGAGGGAGGTGAACACGATCTCACCGCTCTCCCCCTCGGGCAGCACCCGGTCGGTGAGCGGGTCCACCACCTCCGGGTAGAAGTGGTCCTCCCAGATGTGCAGCCCGTCCTTGGTCTCCACGCACTCCTGGGCCACGCCCGGGCCCATCACCTCGGAGAGGCCGTAGATGTCGACGGCGTGGATGTCCATCCGCTCCTCGATCTCCCGGCGCATCGCCTCCGTCCAGGGCTCGGCGCCGAAGATCCCGACCCGCAGCGAGGTACCGCGCGGATCGACGCCCTGCTTCTCGAACTCGTCGAGCAGGGTGAGCAGGTAGGAGGGGGTGACCATGATGATCTCGGGCCGGAAGTCCCGGATGATCTGCACCTGCCGGGCCGTCATGCCGCCCGAGGCGGGAATCACCGTGCAGCCCGCCCGCTCGGCACCGTAGTGCGCGCCCAGGCCACCGGTGAACAGCCCGTACCCGTAGGCGACGTGCACCTTGTGGCCGCGCCGGCCACCGGCCGCCCGGATGGAGCGGGCCACCACATCGGCCCAGACCGAGAGGTCGTGCTCGGTGTACCCGACCACGGTGGGCCGCCCGGTGGTGCCGCTGGACGCGTGGAGCCGCCGGACCTCCTCCACCGGGACGGCGAACATCCCGAAGGGGTAGCTCTCCCGCAGGTCGGCCTTGGTGGTGAAGGGGAACCGGGCCAGGTCGGCGAGGGTCCGGCAGTCCTCGGGGAGCACCCCGGCCGCGTCGAACTTCCGTCGGTAGAGCTCGACGTGGTCGTACGCGTGACGCAGGGTGGCCCGGAGGTGCGTCAGCTGGTGCTCCGCCAGTTCCTCGGCGGTCAACCGCTCCCCGGCGTCGAGCAGCCGGGCCGGGAGCGGCTCCCCCCGGCGCGCACCCGAGGGGGCCGGTTCGGTCGCTCCAGCGCTCATGGTGTCTCCGTCCGCCGTCCCCGCCCCCCAGGCACCAACCGATCATTCGGTCAGTGTTCGACAGGCCAAGTAATCCAGCAGCCGAACCACCTGTCAAGGGACGCACCCCTGGTCGGGGGCCGGTGCGGGGCGGGTGCGGGGTCGGGGGCCGGTGCGGGGCCGGGGCCCGTGCCGCCCGACGTCCCGGGGCGGGACCGTCACCAGGTCCGGGCGGCCGCCAGCAGCCGGTCCCGGACCCGGGCCGACGGCCCGCTCAGGTCCGCGCCGGGGCGTTGGACGAGATAGCCGGTGTTGATCGGCGGGTCCTCGGGGTCGTCCAGCAGGACGAGGCCGCCGTCGGCCAGCCGGTCCGCGCACAGGTAGCGCGGCACCACGGCGAAGCCCGCCCCGGCGGCCACCGCGGCCACGACCCCGCGCAGATCGGGCACGGTGAGGGCGGCCCGGCAGGTGAGACGGCGGCCGAACACATGGCGCCAGTAGCGGCGGACGATCGGCAGGTCCTCGGCGTACGCCACCAGCGGCACCTCGTGCAGGGCGGCCGGGCCCTCGGCCGCGAGCCGCCCGCGCACACGCTCGGCCCAGACCGGCGCGGCGACCAGCACGAACTCCTCGTCGCCCAGCGGCACGGCCGACAAGGTCCGCCCGCGCGGCCTGGTGGTCGCGATGACCAGGTCGTGACGGCCGGCGCGCAGCTCCTCCAGCAGTTGGTCGGTCAGGCCCGCGGTCACCCGGAGCCGCACGCCGTCGGCGACCAGCGGAGCGAGCGCGGGCAGCACGAGCGTGCTGAGCAGTTCGGCCGGACCGGCCAGGTGAACCGGTTCCGTGCCGGCCTCGGGGCCGATCCCCGCACCGGTGGCGGCGGCGAGCGCGTCGAGCGGCCCGGCGATCCGGGCGGCCAGCTCCTCCGCGACCGGCGTCGGGGCCACCCCGCGCGGCAGGCGTTCGAACAGCTCGCGCCCGCCCTGGCGCTCCAGCGCCCGGATCTGGGTGGTCACCGTGGGCTGGGAGAGGCCCAGCACCTGGGCGGCGGCCGTGAACGACCCGGCCCGGTGCACGGCCAGGAAGGTCCGCAGCAGGTTGAGGTCGGCGGGCGCGGCCGGCGGCGGCCCGGGAGGCGGGGGCTGCGGTACGGCCGGGGGCTGGGCCGGCCGCTCGGCGTCGGGGCGGTTCACCCGGCAAGCCTATTCCCCACCACCCATTGGAATGCCTATGGCATCGATCGGATCTGCCATTGGTGACCGATGGGACGGCCCGCCTATCGTCGGACCCATCGCCGAACTGACGGTCCGGACCGGGACGTCAGTGCCTCCAGGGCGTCAGACCGAATCTCCGGGCCCGTCCGGCCCGCCCGCAGAGAAGAGCCCCCGCATGTCGAAGATCCTCTTCGTCGTCACCGGTGCCACCTACTGGACGCTCGCCGACGGCACCCAGCACCCCACCGGCTACTGGGCCGAGGAGGCCGTCGCCCCCTACCAGGTGTTCGAGGCCGCCGGCCACACCGTCACCGTCGCCACCCCGGGCGGGGTCGTCCCGGCCGTCGACAAGGGCAGCCTGGCCCCCGAGGCCAACGGCGGCGAGGAGGGCGCCGCGAAGATCGCGGCCGGACTGGAGGCCTTCACCGAACTCCGGCACCCGGTGCGACTGGAGGACGTGGACCTCGCCGACTACGACGCCGTCTTCTACCCGGGTGGCCACGGTCCGATGGAGGACCTCGCCGTCGACCCCGTCTCCGGCCGGCTGCTGGTCGACGCCCTGGCCTCCGGGAAGCCGCTCGGCGTGGTCTGCCACGCGCCCGCCGCGCTGCTGGCCGCCACCCTGCCGGACGGGACCAACGCCTTCGCCGGCTACCGGCTGACCGGCTTCACCAACGCCGAGGAGATCCAGGCCGGCCTCGCCGACAAGGCGAAGTGGCTGATCCAGGACCGTCTGGTCGCGGCCGGCACGGACTTCCAGGAGGGCGAGCCGTGGGCCCCGAAGGTGGTCGTCGACCGCAACCTGGTCACCGGCCAGAACCCGGCCTCCGCCGCCCCGCTCGCCGCCGAGCTGGTCAAGAAGCTGTCCTGACCGTCGGGGCCGCCGACCGGCCCGACGGGGCCCTCCGCCACGCCGGCGCCGGGGGCCGTGCCCGGTCGGCGGTCCACCGGTCCGTCCGCGGCCTGGACGACGCCGTCCGCCGGGCCCGCGTGAGCACCCGCGCCGGCGGGCGCCCGCACGGGCCCGACACCGATCAGGCGACCACCGGCGAGCCGAACTCGCGGACGGCATCGGCCACGATCGCCTCCAGGCTGGCGTGGTGGGCACCCCGCCAATAGGCCTGCCCACAGTCGACGCACTGCGCGAACGCGTCGTACGACCGCTCGGTACCGTCCCGGAGCTGGTCCCGCACCGAGGTCTTGGCGACATCGCGCAGCGTCCCGTTGCAGGTCGTGCAGCGGCTCCAGGGGGCGAGCGGGGGCGCGAAACGCGACAGGACGTCCCGCAGTTGCTCGGCGGGCCGGTGGCTGTAGACGTAGGCGCCCGCCCAGAGTTCGCGGCGCCGCAGCAGCCCGCGGTCGCGCGAGAGCAGCACCCGCCGCTCGGCGGCCGAGCGCGCGGCGAGCGCGGCGTCGCCGATGTCCGGGTTCTCGTAGGCAGCGTCGATGCCCAGCAGCCGCAGCCGGCGCGCGAGCGTCCCGAGGTGGACGTCGAGCAGGAACCGCGGCGGCTCGGCGGACGGTTGCGGTCTGCGCACCGCCCGCACCGAGATCAGCTCCCCGGCCGCGGGCACGTGGGAGCCGCCCACCTGCCGCCCGTCCGCGAGCAGGGTGCCGACCTCGGTCAGCGGAACGCCGAGCGACTCCACCACGTGTCCGAGGGTCGCGACCCCGTCGGTCCGCAGGGCGATCCGTTCCGACCGCCGCCCGGCGGCGAGGAAGACGTGCAGGTCGGGGGCGAAGCTCAGCCAGATCTCCGGTCTCTCCACTTGGCCAGCATGCCAGCGGCCGGGCCGCCGCGGCCAGCACTTTTCGGTGCTCGCGAGGCCTCGCCGACCGGCCCGGCGGGACTTGTGGCCGGACTTCTGGGCGGGCAGCCCGGCGGTCGACGAACCGTCCGGCGCCCGGGCCCGACGCTCCGCCGGGAGCCGGGTGACGGGAGCCGGGTGACGGCCGGCACGGGCGAGGGGGGCGGCGGTCCCTCGGAGCGGTTCGTCCCGCGCGGCGGATCGCCCTCGGCCGCACCCGCCGGAGCCGGCGACCCGGGGCCCGGGCCCCGGACTGGACCTGGCCGCTCCCCACCCTGTCGGACGGGGAGCGGCCAGGTCGCCGGTGGCGGGCGCCGCATCAGCGGAAGGTCCGCAGCCGGAGGCTGTTGCCCACCACGAAGACGGAGGAGAAGGCCATCGCGGCGCCCGCGATCATGGGGTTGAGGAGTCCGGCGGCGGCCAGGGGCAGGGCGGCGACGTTGTAGCCGAAGGCCCAGAAGAGGTTGCCCTTGATGGTGGCCAGGGTGCGGCGGGAGAGCCGAATGGCGTCGGCGGCGGCGAGCAGGTCGCCGCGGACGAGGGTGAGGTCGCCGGCCTCGATGGCGGCGTCGGTGCCGGTGCCCATGGCGAGTCCGAGGTCGGCCTGGGCGAGGGCGGCGGCGTCGTTGACGCCGTCGCCGACCATGGCCACGACCCGGCCCTCGGCCTGGAGCCGCCGTACGGTGGCGACCTTGTCCCGCGGCAGTACCTCGGCGATCACGTCCTGCGGCCCGATGCCGACCTCGGCGGCCACGGTCGCGGCCACGGCGGCGTTGTCGCCGGTGAGCAGCATCGGGGTGAGTCCGAGGGAGCGCAGCCGGGCGATGGCCTCGGCGCTGGTCGGCTTGACGGCGTCGGCGACCTCCAGCACGGCGCGCGCCGCGCCGTCCCAGCCGACCGCGACGGCGGTCCGCCCGGCCCCCTCGGCGGCGCGCTTGGCCTCGGCGAGCCCCTCCGGCAGGTACTGCGACCAGTCGGCGAGCAGCTGCTCGCGGCCGACCAGGACGGCGTGCCCGTCCACCACGCCCTGGACGCCGAGGCCCGGGACGTTCTCGAAGTCCTCCACGGCGGGCGGATCGCCCACCCGCTGGGCCGCGGCGGTGGCGACGGCCCGGGCGATCGGGTGCTCGGAGGCGTGTTCCAGGGCGCCGGCCAGGCGCAGGGCCTCGGTCTCGGTGACGCCCTCGGCGGTGTGGACGGCGAGCAGGGTCATCCGGCCGGTGGTGACGGTGCCGGTCTTGTCGAGGACGACGGTGTCCACCCGGCGGGTCGACTCCAGGACCTCCGGGCCCTTGATCAGGATGCCGAGCTGCGCGCCCCGGCCGGTGCCGACCATCAACGCGGTCGGGGTGGCCAGGCCCAGGGCGCACGGGCAGGCGATGATCAGCACCGCGACCGCGGCCGTGAACGCGGCGGTCCACCCCTCGCCGGTGCCGATCCAGTAGCCGAGGGTGGCGACCGCCAGGGTGATCACGACCGGGACGAAGACGGCGGAGATCCGGTCGGCCAGTCGCTGGGCGGCGGCCTTGCCGTTCTGGGCGTCCTCGACCAGCTTGGCCATCCGGGCGAGCTGGGTGTCGCCGCCGACCCGGGTGGCGCGGACCACCAGTCGGCCGCCGGCGTTGACGGTGGCGCCGGTGACGCTGTCGCCGACCGCGACCTCGACCGGGACGGACTCGCCGGTCAGCATCGAGGCGTCCACCGCCGAGGAGCCCTGCTCGACCGTCCCGTCGGTGGCGATCTTCTCGCCCGGGCGGACCACGAAGAGGTCGCCCACCGCCAGTTCGGCGGTCGGGACGCGGACCTCGACGCCGCCCCGCAGCACGGTGACGTCCTTGGCCCCGAGCTCCAGCAGCGCCTTCAGCGCGGCGCCGGCGGTGCGCTTGGAGCGCGCCTCGAAGTAGCGGCCGGCCAGGATGAACGCGGTGACGCCGGCCGCGGCCTCCAGGTAGATGTTGGCGGAGCCGTCACCGCGCGCGATGGTGAACTCGAAGCCGTGCCGCATGCCCGGCATACCGGCGTGGCCGAAGAAGAGGGCCCAGAGCGACCAGAGGAACGCGGCGCCGGTGCCGACCGAGACCAGGGTGTCCATGGTCGCGGCGCCGTGCCGCAGGTTGGTCCAGGCGGCCCGGTGGAACGGCCAGGCCGCGTAGGTGACGACGGGCGCGGCCAGGGTCAGCGAGAGCCACTGCCAGTTGTCGAACTGCAGCGCCGGCACCATCGCCATCGCGATCACCGGCACGGCCAGCGCGAGCGCGGTGAACAGGCGCTGCCGCAGCGGGGCGAGTGCGTCCGCCCCGGGGGCGCCGTCGGAGCCGTCCGCGGCGTCGGCCGGCGCGGTGGCGACCGGCCGGGGCAGGGCGGCGGTGTAGCCGGTGGCCTCGACGGTGGCGATCAGGTCGGCGACCTCGACACCGTCCGCCACGACGAGCCTGGCCTTCTCGGTGGCGTAGTTGACGGTGGCCTCGACGCCCTCCATCCGGTTGAGCTTCTTCTCGATCCGGGCGGCGCACGAGGCGCAGGTCATGCCGCCGATCTGGAGTTCCACCTCGGTGGAGGCGGGTGCCTGGGTGGTCATCTGGGCTCCTCGTGAGTCGTGGGTCGGGGTGGGGCGGGTCCGGGGTCCGGATACCCCCAGGGGGGTTGTGCGGGAGTGGCGCGGGCCCCGGACTCCGGGGCGGACCGGGCGGCGCCCGTCAGACGCGGCCGGCCAGTTCGTAGCCCGCCTCGTCGATCGCGGCGCGCAGGGCCTCCTCGTCCGGCTCGGCCTCGGCCTCGACGGTGACCAGGCCGGCTTCGACGTCCACGCGGACGGCGGTGACACCGACCACGGTCGCGACCGCCTTGGCGACGGACCGCTCGCAGTGGCCGCAGGTCATCCCGGCGACGGCGTAGACCGCGGTCACCGCGGCGGCCGGCTCGGCGACGGCGGTGGTGGAGCAGGTGCCGGTGGTGGAGCAGCAGGACATGGTTTCCTCCGGTGGTGTCCGACGATCTCGCCCAGATACCCATGGGGGGTATCCGTTCGGCGTGACTCCATTAATACCCATGGGGGGTATCCGACGCAACCCTTGAATGCCTTGACTTCATACCCCAGGGGGGTATTCACTCGGGACGCGGCTCCCGCCCCCGGGACGCCGGCCGGCGGGTGCCCGACCATCCGGCGCACCCCCACCCCCACGGGCCCGAAGGAGTTCCGCCATGAACACCGCACTGAAGATCGCCGCCTTCACCGCCGGCCTCACCACCGCGTTCGGTGCCGCCTACGGCGTCGGCCGGGCCGCCGGAGACGCCCCGGCCCCGCGGCCCGCCGCGGCCACCGCGCACGGCGCCCCCGCTCCCCACGGCGCCCCCGCCGCGCGGGACACCCCCGGGGTCGCGCCCGCCCCGGACACCGACCGGCTGCCCGGCGGCCTCCAGATCTCCGAACGCGGCTACACCCTCGGCCTGGACACCCCGTTCGTCACCGCCGGCGCCCCGGCCGACCTGCGGCTGCGCGTCCTCGGCCCGGACGGCCGACCGGTCACCGACTACCTCCCGGCGCACGAGAAGGAGCTGCATCTGATGATCGCCCCGCGCGACCTCTCGACCTTCCAGCACCTGCACCCCGGCCGCGCCGCCGACGGCACCTGGAGCACCTCGGCGGCGCTACCGGCCGCGGGTGAGTACCGGGTCCTCGCCGAGTTCACCCCGGCCGGCTCCACCGAGGCGCTCACCCTCGGCGCCGACCTGCACGCCGCCGGCGACCTGCGCCCCGCGCCCCTGCCGGAGACCGGGCGCACCGTCACCGTGGACGGCTACACCGTCACCCTGGGCGGGGAACTCACCCCCGGCCGCCCGGGCCGGCTCACCCTCACGGTGGCCGAGGACGGCCGGCCCGTCACCGACCTCCAGCCCTACCTCGGCGCCTACGGCCACCTGGTCGCCCTGCGGGCCGGCGACCTCGCCCAGCTCCACGTCCACCCGGACAGCACCGCCCCCGGCCCGGACCTCACCTTCACCGGCACGGCGCCCAGCGTGGGCGACTACCGGCTCTTCCTCGACTTCCGCCACCAGGACACCGTCCACACCGCGGCCTTCACCCTCCCCGCGAGCACCGCCACCGCCATCGCGCCGCCGGCCCCGGCTCCGGACGGCCACCGGCACTGACCGGCCGCCCCCAGCGGACGGCCACCCGCCCCGGCCGGTGCCGACTCGGGCACGGCCGGGACCGCGAGGGCTCAGGACGAACGGCGGGGGCGGCCCTTGCGGGCGGCGCCGGCCTTGCCCGCACCCGCCCGACCCGCGCCCGGCTTGCCACCGCCGGACTTTCCGCCCCCCGACCGGCCGCCGGCCCCCGCCTTGCCGGCACCGGCCTTGCCACCGGCCGCCGCCTTGCCGGAGCCGGCGCGCGGGCGGCCGCCCGCCGCACCGGGCTTCTGCTTCGACTGGTCCGCCGCGGGAGCCGTCTGGCCCCGGCCGCGCGAGCTGTTCACCGTCCGCCCGCGGACGATCCCGATGAACTCCTCGATCAGGTCGGTCGTCCGGTCCAGCTGCCAGGCCAGGGCGACCTGCGACTGCGGTGCGTCCGGCACCGGCCGGAAGGTGAGGTCCCGGCGGTGGTGCAGCCGGGCGAGCGACTGCGGGACGAGGAGGACACCGACGCCCGCGGCCACCAGTTCGATCGCGTCGGCCGTGGTGGCCGGGCGCTCGATCGCGGGGCGGCCGGGCAGGTCCTCCCAGCCCAGGGTGTCGTCCAGCGGGTGGAAGACGACCTCTTCGGCGAGGTCCGCGACGGGCACCTCCTCGGCCGCCGCCAGCCAGTGGTCCTTCGGGAAGACGACCACCGTGCTCTCGGTGTAGAGCGGGATCGCGCTGAGGCTGTCCCGGTCCACCGGGAGCCGGACCAGCCCGGCGTCGGCCTCGTCGGCCACCAGCGTCCGCGCGCCCTCCTCCACCGCCACCGCGACCAGGCTGAGCGGCACATCGGGCAGCCGCTCCTGCCAGACGCGCACCCACTTACCGGGTGTCACGCCCGGAACGTATACCAGCCGGAACGAGGGGTTCGCCTGCATCTCTGTCACGCTGCAAGGCTACCGACCGTGATCGGGGCCGCCACTCACTCGCTTACCCTAGTGACCATGACATCGCTCAAGTCGAAGACGACCCAGACCATGAAGCCGGCCACCGCCGCCAAGAAGCTGGGCATCTACCTCAACGCCGCCCCCGCCGAGTTCCAGGAGGGCGTGATCTCCCGCGAGGAGTTCAACACGCTGCAGGCCGACCCGCCCCAGTGGCTCCAGGACCTGCGGCGCAACGGCCCGCACCCCCGTCCGGTCGTCGCGACCAAGCTCGGCGTCTCCGTTTCGGGCCTGGCCCGCGGCGGCGTCACCGAGGCGCTCACCACCGAGCAGATCGAGGCCCTGAAGACGGAGAACCCCACCTGGCTGGAGCGCGAGCGCACCGTCCAGGCCGAGGTCCGCAAGGAGGCCGTGCGGATCAAGGAGAAGAACGCGCAGCAGGCCGCGACCCCGCCCGCCAAGACCCGCTGACCCCCGCCCGGCCCCTCCGGTCGCCGGGGGCCGCGAGCCGGAGTGCGGGCGGGTGAGCCCGGCCTGCCCGCCCCCTCGGACCGGGGAGCGGGGCCGACGGGCCCCGGCCGGTGCCGCCCCCGTCGGTTCGCCGCGACCACCGGTTCGTCGTGCCCAGCGGCTCGTCGTGCCGCCCCGCCGGTTCGCCGCGCCGGTCACGACCAGGGCCGCCCGTGGTCGAGCAGGCGGCGCACCAGCCCGTCCAGGTCGACGTACTCGTGCTCACGGCCCGGCGGAACGAGGCGGTCGGCGCGTGCGAGGAAGGACCTGACCTCGGCGGTCCGGGCCCGGAGCACGACGCTTCCCTCGTCCCCGCCGAGCAGGACCAGGACACTGCCCGCGTCCTCACCGGTACCCGGCCGGATCGACACGTCGCCGATGCCCACCGCCCGCGTCAAGCCCGCCGTCAGCAGCTCCCGCGCGAACATCCAGGTGATCGGCTCGGCCCGGTCGACGTGGCTGTCCAGGTAGACCGCGTAGGGCTCGGCCGCCTCGTAGCGCAGGCGGGCCTTCACGCGGACGCTCAGGCCGGGGCAGACGAGCGCGCGCAGGTCGAGGTCCAGGGCCGTCACCGGAGCGCCGGAGCGCTGCGGGGGGACCTGTGGCGTCTCCCGGCCGGTCATTCCGGCTGCCCCGCGGCGCCGTGGACGGGCGGGAGGAACCGGGGCGGCTGCACCAGCCGGTGCCACTCGTGGTCGACCTGGCCGGGCACGGTGCGCCCGTAACCGATCCAGAGCGCGACAAGGTGCGTGAAGATCGGAGCCTGCTCATGAGGAATCGTTTCTTCGCCTGCGAGGACGAAGGCCTGGCGGTCATTTCTCATGCCTGGACAACGACGCGCTCCACCTGCGGTAACCCTCCACCGACGGCGGACTCGCGCCCGCCACCGGCGCGGGGCACCGCGCGCCCGCCCGCCCGGCCCCGGCCGACCCGCTCGTCCTCGGCCCGGCGGGGGCCGGATAGATTGCCGGGACCAGCCACCCCGCCGCCCCGGGAGCCCCTCGTGCTCGACACCACGGACGCCGCCCTCGTAGCCGAACTCCAGCGCGACGGCCGCGTCAGCTACCAGCGGCTCGCCGAGCTGCTGGAGATCTCCCGGGAGGCCGCGCGGGCCCGGGTGCAGCGGCTGCTGACCCGGGGTGAGGTGCGGATCGTCGGCATCGTGCCCCCCGCCGTCGCCGGGATCACCACCGTCGCCCATGTCTCCCTGGACGTCGCCGGCCCCGCCCGGCCGGTGGCGACGGCGGCCGCCGGACGGCGGGCGGCCAGCTTCGTCTCCTGCACCGCCGGTCCGCGGAGCGTGCTGGCCGAGTTCAGGGTGGCCGACGACGCCGCGCTGGAGCGCGAGTTCGCCGCGCTGCGGGCGGTGCCGGGGGTGCGCGGCGTCGAGGTGTTCCGCTGCACCGAGCTGGTCCGGGACGCCTACGCGCAGGCCGCCCCGGACGTCCGGACGGGCGGGCTGCCCACCCTGGACGCGACCGACCGGCGGCTGCTCGGGCTGCTCCAGGCCGACGGGCGGGCCAGCTTCGCGGCACTGGCGGATCGGATCGGCCTCTCCCAACCCGCCACCCGGGCAAGGGTGTTGCGCCTGCTGGAGGTCGGCGCGGTGCACGTCACCGGCCTGGTGGAGTCCCGCGCGCTGGGTGTCCGGGAGGCCGCCGGGGTGGGGCTCGGGGTGCACGGACCGGTGCGGGAGGTCGCGGAGGCGGCCGCCGCGCTGCCCGGCGTCAACTACGTGGCCGCCGGCTACGGCCGCTTCGATCTCGTCTGCGGACTGGACGCCCCGGACCGTCCGGCGCTGCTGAACGGACTGGAGGCGGTGCGGGCGCTGCCCGGCGTGACCCGCTCCGAGTCCTGGGTGCACCTCGACATCGTCAAGGAGTCCTACACCTACGATCTGCCCATCGAGTAGGCATTTGATAGCCCCAGTTAACGAATGGCGCATGATTCGCAGGGCGATGGCAATTCATTGAGCGAAATGACAGCCGAAAGGCCTTGACGCTTTCTTTTCACCCACCTTTCAATGGTCGGACACCTTCCCCGTGAGAGAGTCCGGTCCCCCGATGGTCTCTTCCCCTCCCCCACAGCCCGCCGGCTCCCCCCAGCCCGCGGTCGAGGCGCTCCCCCGTTCCCTGGGCGTCTTCGGCGGGGTCCTGCTCACCCTGTCCTGCGTCACCCCGGCCTCGTCGCTGTTCATCGTGGTGCCCCCGCTGCTGATGTCGCAGGGCAGCGGTGCCGTGCTCAGCCTGCTGATCGCCGCCGTGCTCTCGCTGGGCGTCGGCCTCTGCTACGCCGAACTCGGCACCCTGGTGCCCAGCGCCGGCGGCGAGTACTCGATCGTCGGCCAGGTGCTCGGCCGGCTGGCCGGCTGGCTGGTCTTCATGATCTCGATCGTCTCGCTGCTGGTCATCCCGCCGATCATCGCGCTCGGCACCGCCGGCTACCTCGGCTCGGTGCTCTCGCTGGACCCGGCGGTCGCCGGCGCCGTCGTGATGGCGCTGGCCGTCGCGGTCGGCGTCCTGGACATCAAGTCCAACGCGCTGATCACCGGCGTCTTCCTCGGGCTCGAAGTGCTCGCCGCCGGGATCGTCGCGGTGCTCGGCTTCACCCACGTCCACCAGCCGCTGTCCTCGCTGGTGCACGCCGTCGTCCCGGACGGGCAGGGCGGCACCTCACCGTTCACCCTCGGACTGCTGGTCTCCGGGCTCGCCGTGGCGATGTTCACCTACAACGGCTTCGGCACCGCCGTCTACCTGTCCGAGGACCTGCGCGACCCGCGCCGCTCGGTCGCCCGTACGGTGCTCTGGTCGCTGCTGGCCGGGGTCGTGGTGATCACCGTCCCGGTGGTGGCGATCTGCCTCGGCGTCGACTCGCCGGACCGGCTGGCCGCCGGCGACCTGGTCGCCATCGTCGACTCCTGGGCCGGCAGCACGGTGGGCACCTTCGTCAGCCTCTGCATCGCCGCCGCCATCCTCAACGCCGTCATCGTCATGGTGATCCAGAACGGCCGGGTGCTGTACGCCTCCGCCCGCGACCGCACCTGGCCCGACCCGGTCAACCGGGCGCTCGGCACGCTGCACCCGCGCTGGGGCTCGCCGTGGGTCGCCACGCTCGCGATCGGCGCGCCCGGCGCCGTCCTGGCCCTGACCGTGCCGATCGACGCGCTGCTCGGCTTCACCGGCGTCGTCGTCGCCGTGATCTACCTGCTGCTCGGGGTCGCCGCGCTGCTCGCCCGACGCGGCCGCCACCGGGACACCGCCGCCTGGCGGATGCCGCTCTGGCCCGTCGCTCCCCTGCTCACCACCGTCGTGCTCGGCTACGCGCTCACCCGCCAGGCCGGGCGGGACCTGCTGATCACCCTCGCGGTGCTGCTCGTCGGCGTCCTGTACTGGTTCCTCTACCTGCGCCCGCGCAGCGCGACCCACTGGGTGCTCAGCCTCCCGGCCGACCAGGCCGACCAGCCTGACCGGGTCGAGCGGCCCGACCGGGCCGACCGGGCCGACGCCCCGCGCAGCGACGCGGACGGGCCCGCCACCACCGCCGACCGCACCCCCGCCGCCACCGCCTCGGAGAACTCGTGAACCGCCCCGCCGACCTGATCGTCCACAACGCCCACGTCCACACCGTGGACGACCGCCGCCCGCGCGCCGAGGCGGTCGCCGTCCGCGACGGCCGAATCGTCCACGTCGGCGACGGCGACGACTGGCGCGCCCTGGCCGGCCCCGCCACGGAGGTCGTCGACGGCCGCGGCCGCCTGCTGGTGCCCGGCTTCGTCGACAGCCACAACCACGTCCGGCTCGGTTCCGACGCCGCCTGCGTCCAACTCGCCGGCGCCACCGACCTGCCCGAGATAGGCCGCCGGATCGGCGCGTGGCTGGAGCGCAACCCCGACGCCGACTGGATCGAGGCCGAGGCCTTCGACTACTCCGCCGTCCCGGGCGGCCGGATGCCCACCGCCGCCGATCTCGACCCGTACACCGGCGACCACCCCGCCCTCGTCCTCAGCTACGACGTGCACACCGCCTGGCTCAACACCGCCGCGCTGCGCCGCCTGGGCATCACCGCCGACACCCGCGAACTCGCCTTCGGCACCGTCCGCAAGGACCCGGCCACCGGCGAGCCCACCGGCTTCCTCACCGACTTCGCGGTGCGCGGCCTCTCCCGCGACGGACACCGCGCGCTGCGCGCCGCCGGCGTGCCGTGGGCCGACCCCGACCGGCAGTACGGGCGGCTCGCCGCCAGCCTCGACATGGCCGCCAGCTACGGCATCACCACCGTCGTCGAACCGCAGAACTCCCTGGACGACCTCGCCCTGTTCGAGCGGGCCATCGCCGAGGGCCGGCTGCGCTCCCGGCTGGTCGCCGCGCTGTTCCACCCGCGCGGGACCACCGCGGCGGACCTCGTCGAGTTCGCGGCGGCCGCCCGCCGCCACAACGGCGACCGGTTCCGGGTCGGCCCGCTGAAGCTGTACATCGACGACGTGGTGGAGCCGCACACCGCCGCGCTGCTGGAGCCCTACGCGGGCCACCACAGCCACCGCGGCGAGACCTTCTACCCCGCCGAGGAGTTCGCCGAGCTGCTGACGGCGCTCGACGCGGCCGGCTTCCAGGCCTTCGTGCACGCGACCGGGGACCGCGGCATCCGCACCGTGCTGGACGCCGTCGAGCACGCCCGCCGGGTCAACGGCCCGCGCGACGCCCGGCACCAGGTCGTCCACGTCGAGTGCCTCGACCCGGCCGACGTGCCGCGCTTCGCCGAACTCGGCGTGGTCGCCTGCATGCAGCCCCGGCACTGCTCCCCCGACATCGCCGGCCCCGGCAAGGACTGGGCCGAGGCGGTCGGCGAGGGTCGCTGGTCCAAGGCCTGGCCGATGCGCAGCCTCCAGGAGGCCGGGGCCACGCTGGCCTTCTCCAGCGACTGGAACGTCGCCGAGATGGACCCGCTGGTCGGCCTCTACACCGCCGTCACCCGCCGGGGCCTGGCCGGCGGCGACCCGTGGATGGCCGAGGAGACCGTGTCGCTGGCCACCGCGCTGCGCGGGTACACGCTCGGCAGCGCCCACGCCAACTTCCTGGACGACCGGCTCGGGTCGCTCACGCCCGGCAAGCTCGCCGACCTGGTGCTGCTCTCCGACGACCTGTTCGCCCTCGACCCGAAGGCGATCCTGGAGGCCCGCGTCGAGCTGAGCGTGGTCGACGGGGAGGTCGTGCACCGGGCCTCGTGACCGCCTGCCGTGCCCCCGGTCCCGGCTCCCGGTCCCGTCTCCCGGTCCCGGCCGGGGGAACGAACCGGGGGCACGAACCGGGGCACGGTCAGCGGCCGACCTCGCGGGCGCGGAAGTCCTCGACGGTCTCACGGCGGATCAACAGCCGCGCCCGGCCGTCCCGGACGGCGGCGACGGCCGGGCGCCCGACCAGGTTGTAGCCGGAGGCCATCGAGAACTGGTAGGCGCCGGCGGCCGGGACGGCCAGCAGGTCCCCGGCCCGCAGGTCGGCCGGGAGGCCGGCACCCCGGACCAGCACGTCGCCGGCCTCGCAGTGCCGGCCGACCACGTCCGTCCGGGCCGGCGGGGCGTCGGAGTGCCGGCCGACCAGCCGCACGGTGTACGGGGACCCGTAGAGCGCGGGCCGCGGGTTGTCGCTCATGCCGCCGTCGACGGCGGCGAAGACCCGGCCGTCCGCGCCGTGCTTCACGGACAGCACCCGGTAGACCGCCACCCCGGCCGGCCCGACGACGGCCCGGCCCGGCTCGACCACGAGGCGCGGCACCGCGAGCCCGGCCTCGGCGCAGCGGGCCGCGAGCCGCTGCGGCACCCGGGCGGCGAAGCCGGCGAGGTCGAAGGCGTCGTCCCCGGGCAGGTAACGGATGCCGTGGCCGCCGCCGAGGTCCAGTTCGGGCAGCTCGACGCCGTGCCGGTCGCGCAGCTCGGCGAGGAAGGCCACCACGGTGTCCACGGCGGCGAGGTAGGGCTCCACCTCGGTGATCTGCGAGCCCAGGTGGCAGTGCAGGCCGACCAGGTCGAGCCCGGGCTGGGCCAGCACCCGGGCGATCGCGTCGGCCGCGTCCCCGCCGGCGATCGGGAAGCCGAACTTCTGGCCGCCGACGCCCGTGCGCACCGCCTCGTGGTGGCCGGCCGCGATGCCCGGGACGACCCGGACCAGCACCCGCTGCGGCGTGTCCGCCGCCACCAGGGCCGCCAGCCGGGCGATCTCCCCCGGCCCGTCGATGACGATCCGGCCGACCCGCAGCCGCCGCGCGAGCCGCAGCTCCTCCGGCGTCTTGGCGTTCCCGTGCAGCACGATCCGCTGCGTGGGGAACCCGGCGGAGGCGGCCAGCCAGAGTTCGCCGGACGAGCAGACGTCCAGCCCCAGGCCCTCCTCGGCGACCCAGTCGGCCATCGCGCCGCAGAGGAACGCCTTGGCCGCGTAGAGCACGTCGGCCTGCGGCAGGGCCTGCCGGTAGGCGCGGGCACGGGCCCGTACCTCGTCCTCGTCCAGGAGGTACAGCGGTGTGCCGAACCGGTCGGCGGCCTCGGCCAGGCCGACCCCGCCCACCAGCAGGTCCCCGCCGGGGGCGGCGTGCGCCGAGGCCGGCCAGGGAGCGCCGAGCGGCGCGGCGGTCCCGGGGAGCCCGTCCGGTGCGGGGCCGGGCCCGGCGGCCGGCGCGGGGTCGGCGCGGCGGGCGGGGGTGGGGAGGACGGCGGTCGGGGTGGCGGACTGCTTCGTCATGGCGGGCTGCTCCTGCGGGGGAGGTCGGGAGGGTCGGCGCGCCGGGGGTGTCGGGCCCGGCGCGGGCGGCGTCAGTCGAGGTAGTGCAGGGCGATCCGGCAGTGCGCCGACCGGCCGCGCGAGGACCCGGCGGCGGTGGACGGCTCGTCAGCGTCCTCGTCCTCCTCCGGTCGGAGGGCGTCCGCCGGCCGGAACGCGGCGATCGGCCGGAGGGCCGCGACCGGCGCGGGGCGGCGGCGCGGCGGTACGCCGTCGGGCCCGACGGCGGCGAGCCGCCCTGCGGCGGTGACGGCGGTGACGGCGAAGCGGGCCTGGGTGTCGCTCATGGCGAACGTTCCTTCCGGAGTGGCCGCGGGCTCCGGTGCGGGGCCCGCGACTCCAGTGGAGCCCCGGTCCGCCCCGGCCGCGGCCGGCCTTGACGCGGGGCCTACGCGCGACGGGCCCTCCTTGACGGGTTCCTGACGTCCACCGCGGCGAACGGGTGGGGCCGGCGGCTCTGCGCGGCGGCGGCCGCCCGCCGGGGAGCGCGAGCGCGGCCCGGACGGCGGGTCCGGCAGGCCCGGACGGCGCTCCGGCAGGCCCCGACAGCCGGCTCGACGGGCCGCGAACCACCCGCTGGACAAGATATGTCGTCAACCTGCATATACTTTTCCTCGGCAGGTGCGATATACATACGGGGTATGCAAGCCCGGCCCGGCCCGGAGGCTTCCCGCCCCGCCGTCCGAGGGCTTCCCGACGCCCGATCTCTCAACAAGGGGGACCCATGTTCCAGACCAGTCCGTCCAGGCGCGGTACCGAACCGGTGCTGCACCTGGACAACGTCACCCGGGTGCACGGCCGGGGCGCGACCGAGGTGCACGCGCTGCGCGGGGTGGACCTCAAGGTGCGGGCCGGCGAGTTCGTCGCCGTGATGGGCCCGTCCGGGTCCGGCAAGTCGACCCTGCTGGCGCTCGCCGGCGGCCTGGACGCCCCGACCACCGGCCAGGTCCTGGTCGAGGGGGTCGCACTCGGCGGGCTCAGCCGCAAGAAGCTGGCCGCGGCGCGGCGGCACTCGATCGGGTACGTGTTCCAGGACTACAACCTGGTGCCGGCCCTCACCGCCGCCGAGAACATCGCGCTGCCGCGCGAACTCGACGGCGCCCCGGCCAAGGTGACCCGCCGTGAGGCCCGGGCCGCGCTGGAGGAGCTCGGCATCCCCGAGCTCGCCGACCGCTTCCCCGACGACATGTCCGGGGGCCAGCAGCAGCGCGTCGCCATCGCCCGCGCGCTGATCGGGGAGCGCCGCCTCGTCCTCGCCGACGAACCCACCGGCGCCCTCGACTCCGCCAACGGCGAGGCCGTCCTCGCCGTGCTGCGCGCCCGCTGCGACGCCGGCGCCGCCGCGATGATGGTCACCCACGAACCCCGGCACGCCACCTGGGCCGACCGCGTCGTCTTCCTCCGCGACGGGCTGATCGTCGACGAGGGCTTCGGCCGCGACGCCGCGAGCCTGCACACGATGGCCGCCCGCCACGGGAACCGGACGGAGGCCACCGGATGAAGCTCGGACCCCTGAAGGTCGCCCTGCGGATCGCCCGCCGAGACGCCCTGCGCGCCAAGGGCCGCAGCGCCCTCGTCATCGCCATGATCTCGCTGCCCGTGCTCGGCGTGGCCGGTGCCGACATCGTCTACCGCAGCGGCCAACTCGCCCCGGCGGAGCGGGTCGAACGGCTGCTCGGCGGAGCCGACGCGCTCGTCACCGCCTACGAGCCGGGCAGCACGGTCGAACAGCTCCCCTTCGCCGAGGACGGCACGCTCGCGCTCGGTGTCCGGCCCGGCCAGGCACCCACCGCGGAGCAGACCCGCAGCACCGGCGCCGACCCGGCCGCCCTGCTGCGGGAGCTGCTGCCCGGCGCCACCCTGCTGCCGGCCGCCTCCGGGCTCAACGCCAGCGCCGGCTCGCCCAACGGCCTGCTGCGGACCGCGACCGCCGAGGCCGACCTGACCGATCCGGTCTGGAAGGGCCGGCTGAACCTGGTCGAGGGCCGCGCCCCGAGCGCTCCGCACGAGGCGGCCGTCACCCGGGAGTTCCTCACCGAGTCCGGCCTGCGCCTGGGCGACACCACCACCCTCAAGGGGCTGGAGAAGACGCCGTTCCGGGTGACCGGGGTCGTCGAGCACCCCGGCGACCTCGCCAAGGTCGAGATCGTCGGCCGCCCCGGCGAGGTCCTCGCCCAGCTCGTCGCGGCCGCGCCGGCCGCCGCCAAGCCCCCGACCGGGGCGGGCGAGCGGTCCACGCCGGGCAAGCCGGCCTGGCTGCTCCGGCTGCCGGGCGAAAAGGCCCTCGGCTGGGAGAGCGTCAAGGAGCTGAACCGCTACGGCTTCAGCGCGACCTCGCGCGCGGTGGCACTCGACCCGCCCGCCGATTCACAGGTGCCGTACCACAGCCATGCCCCGCTGCGGTTCGACTCCGGCGGCGCGCTGCGCTCCGGCAGCACCGTCGTGGTGGCCACCGTCGCGGGGATGGCCCTGCTGGAGGTCGCCCTGCTCGCCGGGCCCGCCTTCGCGGTCGGCGCCCGCCGCTCCCGCCGGCAGCTCGCGCTGGTCGGGGCGAGCGGTGGCGACCGGGGCCACATCGCGGCCGTCGTCCTCGGCTCGGGCGTGGTCCTCGGCACGGTCGGCGCGGTCGCCGGCGTGGTCCTCGGCACCGGCCTGGTGGCCGCCCTCCGCCCGTGGATCGAGGAGACCGCCGGCACCCGGTTCGGCCATTTCGGCCTCGAAGCGCCGGACCTGCTTGCGATCGCCCTCGTCGGTGTCGTCACCGCCCTGCTCGCCGCCGCGCTGCCCGCCCTGCAGGCCGCCCGGCAGAGCGTCGCCGCGGGCCTCACCGGCCGCGACACCGTCAAGCCGCCGAGCCGCTGGACCACCGCCGCCGGCCTGGTGCTCTTCGTCGCCGGCGCGGCCACCGCGCTGCTCGCGGTGGGCACCGACGACGGCACCGGCCGCGGTCTGCCGGTCTTCGCCGGCCTGGACGCGCAGACCCTGATGGTGCTCGCGGGATCGGCCGTCGCCGAGCTGGGCCTGCTCGCCCTCACCCCGCTGCTGATCGCCCTCTGCGGCCGGCTCGCCCGCTTCCTGCCGCTCGGCGGCCGGCTCGCCCTGCGCGACTCGGCCCGCCACCGCGGCCGCACCGCCCCCGCGATCGCGGCCGTGATGGCCGCCGTCGCCGGCTCGGTGGCCGTCGGCCTCTACACCGCCAGCAGCGACGCCCGGGACGCGGCCGCCTACCGGCCGCACAGCCCGGTCAACTCCGTCTCGCTCGGCGTGCTCACCGACTCCCCCCAGCTCCCCCGGCTGCGCGCGGCGATCGAGCAGGACCTCCCGGACCTCGGCGAGCGCGCCGATCTCGGCGCCGCGGTCTACTCCTGGTGTGCCGAGTGCTCCAGCAACGTCACCGTCAAGGACGGCCTGGGCCGCGGGCCGCGCCCCCTGGTGGTCGGCGACGCGGTCGCCCTGCGCAACGCCTTCGCCGTCCGTGACGCGGCCGCCGAACAGGCCCTGGCGGCGGGCAAGGCGGTGGTCTTCGACCGCGCCCAGCTCAGCGGCGACAAGGTGCTGCTCCAGCTGACCGGCGGCTTCACCGCTCCTCCGCAGCCGGGTGTCAACCCGACCCAGGAGGTCCGCGAGATCGCCGTCGACGCCGTCCTGGTCGACAACCCGGCCGCCGCCCGGTACGGGGCCGCCGTGGTCAGCCCCCGGACGGTCACGGACCTGCACCTGACCGTGAAGCCCACCGGCTCGGTCTGGCTGCCGGCCACCGCGCCGGACCGCAAGGCGACCCAGCGCGCCGAGGCCACCGCCGACCTGATCCTGCCGACCGCCTCGTTCGACGTGGAACGCGGGTTCAGCTCGAAGAGCGATCTGCCGACGCTCGCCCTCACCGGCTTCGCCGCGCTGGTCGTCCTCGGCGCCGCCTGCATCGCCACCGGCCTCGCCGCCGCCGACTCCCGACGCGACCAGGCGACGCTCGCGGCCGTCGGAGCGCCGCCGGGGATCCGCCGGAGCCTCTCCGGCATCCAGTGCGCGCTGATCGCCGTCCTGGGCGCCGCCCTCGGCACCGTCAACGGGTTCGTCCCGGCGGTCGCCCTGCTCAAGGCCCGCGCCGTCGACTACCCCGGGGCCACCGACCCGATCGTCGTGCCCTGGGCGGACATCGCGCTCACCACCCTGGCCGTCCCGCTGGTCGCCGGGCTGCTGGCGGTCCTGTTCACCCGCTCCGACACCCCGCTCACCCGCCGGCTCGGCTGAGTCCGCGGTGCCCCGGGCGCCGTCTCCCCGCACGCCGCGGGGGGACGGCGCCCGTCGTGCGCCCACCCCCGGGGCCGCCCGACCCCGCCCGACCCCGCCCGGCCGACCCGGCCGCGTCGTACGCTGACGATCACCCTCTCCCGGCCTTCCGAAGGTGGCGCAGTGAACCGACCGACCCCACCCGTGACCGCCCGCACGGCGACGCCCGCCGACGTCGACGCGATCGTCGCCACGCTGACGACCGCCTTCTTCGACGACCCGCTCTGGGGCCCGCCGTTCCCCGACCGCGAGCGGCGCGCGGCCCAGGCGTCCGCGATGTGGCGGCTGTTCGCCACCTCGGCGCTCCGCTACCCCTGGACGCTGGTGACACCGAACGTCGAGTCCGCCGCGCTCTGGATCCCGCCCGGCGGCACCGACCTCAGCCCGCGGGAGCAGGAGACCTTCGAGGAGTTCCTGGTCGGCATCACCGACCGGGCCACCGCCGACGGCCTGCTCGAAATCTTCGACGTGCTGGACGCGGCCCACCCGAGAACCGAACCGCACTTCTTCCTGAGCCTGCTCGCCACCCACGGCGACCACCGCGGCCAGGGCCTCGGCATGGGACTGCTCGCCGAGAACCTCGCCCGCGTCGACGCCCTCGGCGCCGCCGCGTACCTGGAGTCCTGCAACCCCGCCAACAACGAGCGCTACGCCCGGGCGGGCTTCCACGAACTCGACCGGGTCACCGTCCCCTCCGGGCACGTCGTCTCCACCATGTGGCGCCCGGCCCGTCCCTGAGCCGGCCTCCGGTGTCGGGGGCCCCCCCCCGGCCCCCGACACCTCCCCCGAGCGCCTTCCCCAGGACTCCGGGCCCCGGCTCCGGCCGGGCCCGGGGCTGTGGCCGGACCCGTCCGGTGGTGGCAGAGTGGCGCCCATGTGCGGCCGCTTCGTCTCCACCACCACGCCCCAGGACCTGCTCGGCCTGCTCGGCGCGGCCGGCCCGCCCCCGGCCGAGACCCTCGCGCCGAGCTGGAACGTGGCCCCCACGGACCCGGTCTGGACGGTGCTGGAACGGGTCGACCACGAAACGGGCGAACTCGCCCGCCGGCTGCGCCCGATGCGGTGGGGGCTGGTGCCCTCCTGGTCGAAGGACCCGGCCGGCGGGGCCCGGCTGATCAACGCCCGGTCCGAGACGGTGCACGAGAAGCCCGCCTTCCGCTCCGCCTTCGCCAAGCGCCGCTGCGTCCTGCCGGCCGACGGCTACTACGAGTGGGTGCCGGTGGCCGCCGCCGACGGCCGGAAGGCCTACAAGCAGCCGTACTTCCTCCACCCCCGGGCCGGCGGCCCGCTGCTGATGGCCGGGCTGTACGAGTTCTGGCGCGACCGCTCGCTGCCCGAGGACGACCCGGCGGCCTGGCTCACCACGGCGACGATCATCACCACCGACGCCACCGACGCGGCCGGCCGGGTCCACGACCGGATGCCGCTCACCATCGGCCCGGCCGACCTCGACGCCTGGCTCGACCCCGAACACACCGACCCGGTGGGGCTGCGGCGGCTCCTCCACACACCGGCCGGCGACGAACTCGCGGTGCGGCCGGTCTCCACCGCCGTCAACAGCGTCCGCAACAACGGCGCCGAGCTGCTGGCGGCCGTGCCGGACCCGGTGGGGCACGGCGACGGACCGGGCTGACCGGGCCTCCCCACCCGGCCCCTGCCGCCCCGGACCTCCCTGACCCGGCCGGCCCTGACCCGGCCCGCTCTCTCCCGGCCGGCCCTGCCCCGGGACCTGCGGCCCGGCCGCGGCCGCGGCGCCCGGGACCGGACCCGGGCGCCGCCGGACCGGCTCCGGGCGGAAGAGCCGACCCGTGCCCCAGGCGGCCGGGACAGCGGGCGGCGGACCTTGGGTGACAAGCCCGGTACGCCGGGCGACGCCATCCGTCCCGCCACCCGATGGGGATCCCACCATGTCCGCACAGTCCCCGCAGCTCACCGTCCACGACACCCGCCGCGCCCGCTGCCTGCCCGACCTGCTCGACCAACACGTGACCGCACGGCCGGACGCCGTCGCCGTGACCGGCGCCGGCCGGCACCTCAGCTACCGGGAACTCCGCTCCGCCGCCGCTGAGTTGGGTGACCACCTGCACCACCTCGGGGTGGCGGCGGACGACTGCGTCGGCCTCTACGTCGAGCCCTCGCCGGACCTCATGGTGGGCGCCTGGGGAATCCTGTACGCCGGAGCCGCCTACCTGCCGCTCTCCCCGGAGTACCCCGAGGACCGGATCCGCTACATGATCGAGGACAGCCGGACCGGGGTGATCGTCACCCAGGAGCACCTGCGGACCCGGCTGGCCGCGCTCGCGCCGCCCGGCACCCGGATCGTCACCTCCGCCGACCCGTACGGCGGCCGGGAACTCCGGGACGGCGGCCGGCCGGGCGACGCCGGGGCCGACCGCGCCCACCCGTTCCCGCACCAGAGCCAGGGCCCGGCCGACCCGCCGCCGAGCCCCCGGCCGGAGTCGCTCGCCTACGTCATCTACACCTCCGGCAGCACCGGCCGGCCCAAGGGCGTGATGATCGAGCACCGCGCCATCGTGTCCCAACTGCGCTGGCTCACCGCCCGCGGCCACCTCGGGACCGACGCCGTCGTCCTGCAGAAGACGCCGATGAGCTTCGACGCGGCGCAGTGGGAGATCCTGGCACCGGCCGGCGGCGCCCGGGTCGTCATGGGCGCACCGGGGGTCTACCGGGATCCGGAGGCCCTGATCGACACCGTCCGGGAGCACGGGGTGACCACGCTGCAGTGCGTACCCACCCTGCTCCAGGCGCTGCTGGACACCGAGCGGCTGGGCAGCTGCGGCACGCTGCGGCGGCTCTACTCGGGCGGCGAGGCGCTCTCCCGCCGGCTCGCCCGCGCCCTCACCACCGCGCTGCCGCGGGCCACGCTGGTCAACCTGTACGGGCCGACCGAGTGCACGATCAACGCGACCGCCCACACCGTCGACCCCGCCGCAGTGGCCGGGGAGGCCGGGTCGGTGCCGATCGGGATGCCGGTCGACCGCACCCGGTGCTTCGTCCTGGACCGGGAGCTGGCGCCGGTGGAACCCGGGGCGACCGGCGAGCTGTACATCGGCGGCGTCCAACTCGCCCGCGGCTACCTGAACCGGCCCGACCTGACGGCGGAGCGCTTCGTCGCCTCCCCGCACCTCCCGGGCGAGCGGCTGTACCGCACCGGGGACCTCGCCCACTGGAACCCGGACGGCACCCTCCAGTGCGCCGGCCGGGTGGACAACCAGGTCAAGCTGCGGGGCTACCGGGTCGAACTGGACGAGATCGCGCTCGCCGTCGAGGAGCACACCTGGGTCCGCCGGGCGGCCGCGATCGTCACCGACGACCCGCGGACCGGTCACCGGAACCTGGTGGCCTGCGTGGAGCTGAACCCCGGGGAGGCGGCCCTGATGGACCAGGGCAACCACGGCGGCCACCACCAGTCCAAGGCGAGCCGGCTGCAGGTCCGAACGCAGCTGTCCGATCCCGGTGTGCGGGACGCCGACGAGCTGGCCGGCCGGCCGGTGGTGGCGCTGCCCGGCCGGCGGGAGAGCGGTCGGCAGCGGCGCGAGACCTTCGCCCGCAAGACCTACCGCTTCTACGAGGGCGGACCGGTCACCCGGGAGGACCTGCTGGCCCTGCTCGCGCCGCCCACCGCCCCGGAGCCGGCCGCCCCGGAGCCGGCCGGACCGGGCGCGGCTGGACCGGGCCTGGCCGAACTGGGATCGATCCTCAGGTGGTTCGGCCAGTTCCACAGCCCGGAGCGGCTGCTGCCGAAGTACGCCTACGCCTCCCCCGGGGCGCTGTACGCCACCCAGCTGTACCTGGAGACCGGCGGCACCGACGGTCTCGACGCCGGGGTGTACTACTACCACCCGGTCGAGCACACCCTGGTACGGGTCGGCGACGGTACCGGGTGCCCCGGCCTGACCGTCCACTTCCTCGGCAAGCGGCGCGCGATCGCGCCGGTGTACCGGAACAACATCCTGGAGGTGCTGGAGTTCGAGGCCGGCCACATGGTGGGCGTGTTCGAGGAGGTGCTGCCCGCCCACGGGCTGGCCGTCCGGCCGCTCGGCGTCCGGCCGGCCGTCCGGGCCGGGCTGGACGTGGCCGAGGAGGACCACTACCTCGGCTCGTTCGGGATCGGCCCCGCCGACGGCCGGCCGCGGCCGGACCGCACCGAGTTCTACGTCCAGGCCCACCCCGGGCGGGTCACGGGCCTGCCCGCCGGCCAGTACCGCTACGCGGACGGCGCGTTGACCCGGATCTCGGACGAGCTGGTGCGGTCGCGGCACGTGATCGCGATCAACCAGCAGGTGTACGGGCGGGCCGGCTTCGGCATCACCGCCGTCAGCCGGGCCGACGAACCGTGGCTGGAGTACATCGGCCTGGGCACGGCGCTGCACCGGCTGCAGCGCGCCGGGCTCGCCCTCGGCCTCGGGTTCATGTCCTCCGGCTACAGCTCGAAGAGCGGGCACCCGCTGCCGGCCGCGCGGCGGATCGACGCCGTGCTGGCCTCCTGCGGGATCGAGCCGGGCCCGTCGTACTTCTTCCTCGGCGGCAAGGTGAGCGAGGAACAGATCCGCAGCGAGGGCATGATCGAGGACGCCGTCCACATGAAGGGACCGGCCGAGATCGTCCGGGACGAACTGGCCGCCGTCCTGCCCGACTACATGCTCCCCAACCGGGTGCTCGTCCTGGACGAGCTGCCGCTGACCGCCAGCGGCAAGGTCGACGCGAAGGCCCTCGCCGCCGATCCCGCGGTCCGTGACGCGGGCCCGGGCGGCCCGGACGTCCCGCCGTCGACGCCGACCGAGCACCGGCTCGCGGCGGCCTGGGGCGGGGCGCTGAAGTACGAGCACGTGTCGGTGGAGGACGACTTCTTCTCCGCCGGCGGGAACTCGCTGATCGCCGTGGCGCTGATCAACCGGCTCAACCGCGAGTTCGGCACCCGGCTGCCGCTGCAGATCCTGTTCGAGAGCCCGAAACTGGCCGATCTGGCCGCCCGGATCGACGGGGACGCGGGCGAGCCCGGCTCGCGGCTGGTGCCGCTGCACCGCGAGGGCACCGGCGGCCCGGTGTTCTGCTGGCCGGGGCTCGGCGGCTATCCGATGAACCTGCGCCTGCTCGGGCGCACCGTGGGCCGGCCGTTCTACGGCGTCCAGGCGCACGGCATCAACGCCGGGGAGACGCCGTACCCGACGATCCGGGAGATGGCCGCGACCGATCTGGCGGAGATCCGCCGGGTGCGGCCCACCGGCCCCTACACCCTGTGGGGGTACTCCTTCGGCGCCCGGGTCGCCTTCGAGACGGCCTGGCAGCTGGAGCGGGCCGGCGAGCGGGTCGCGGACCTGCTGCTGATCTGCCCCGGCAATCCGGAGCTGCGCCGGGCCGGCGGCGGGCGGCACGGGCGGGAGGCCTCCTACCGCAACCCCGCCTACGTCGCGATCCTCTACTCGGTCTTCGCCGGCTCCGTCGGCGGGCCCGGCCTGGAGGCCTGCCTGGCCGAGGCGCACGACGAGGACGGCTTCACCTCCGTCGTCCACCGCCTGATGCCGGAGCTGGGCGAGGAGCTGATCCGCCGGATCTGCCGGATCGTCGGGCAGACCTACGAGTTCGACTACAGCTTCGGCGAACTCGCGCGGCGGCGGCTGGAGGCGCCGGTGACCATCGTCAAGGCGGCCGGTGACGACTACTCCTTCATCGAGGGGAGTTCCGGCTACTCCGCCGCGCCGCCGCTGGTGGTCGAACTGGCCGGCGACCACTACGGCGTGCTGAGGGAGCAGGGCATCGCCGAACTGGTCGCCGCGATCCGGGCCCGGCCGGTCGGCTGAGGCCGGCCGGTCAGAGCGCCTCGGCCGAGCCGGGTGGCAGCATCCGCAGCCGGCCGGCCAGGTCGGGGGCGGCGAACGCCTCGGCGATGCGGGCCGGGTCCTCGACGAAGTGCTCCCAGGACTCGAAGTGCAGCGGGACCACCTGGCGGGCACCGAGCGTCCGGGCCAGTTCGGCGCCCTCGGCCGCGCTGAGCGAGAAGGCGAGGTCCCCGGTGGCGGGGAAGTGCGCGTCCCCCAGGTGCAGGAAGGCCGTGTCGACGGTGAAGCGCTCGCCGATCTCGCGCAGGGCGTCGTGGCGGGTGGTGTCGCCGGAGATGTAGAGGGTGCCGCCCTCGTACTCCACCACGAAGCCGGTGACCGGGCCGGTGACCGGCTCGGTGCCGGCCGGTCCGTGCCGCGCCGGGGTCGCGGTGACGGTGACGGTGGTCGCACCGGCGGTGCACCGCACGCTCTCCCAGGTGGCGAGGCCGGCCGCCGCGCCGCCCAGCCGCTCGGCGGCCTCGGGGGTGGTGAGCACCCTCCCGGCCCGGCCGAGCACCTCCCGGCCCGCGCGGTCGAGGTTGTCGGCGTGCTGGTCGTGGGAGAGCAGGACGAGGTCGATGGGCGGCAGGTCCTCGGCGCCGAGCGCGGCACCGGCGGTGCGGCGCAGCGGGCGGGCGGCCGGGTAGTCGGAGGGGGCCCGGTCCAGCGCGGGATCGGTGAGGACGGTCAGGTCGCCGATCCGCAGCAGGACGGTGGCGGTGCCGAGATAGGTGGCGGTGACGGGGACGGCCATGTCGGACGCTCCTTGGGGCGGAGGACGGCGGGCGGCGAGCGGAGGAGGAGGGGCGGGGCCGGGACGGCCCCGGGAGGGGGAAGCGGCGAACGGGCGTTCGGCGCAGCGGTGCGACATCGAGGAAACTAAACCGCTCAGTTCATTATGTCAACCAAACGGTTCAGTCTTGACAGTGAACTGAATCGTGTAGTTCATTGGGGCCATGACCACCACCACCGCCCCGCGGTCCACCGTCCGAGTCGTCCGCCCCGTCCACACCCACGAGGGCGCGGGCTTCCCGGTCCGCCGCCCCCTCCCCACCGCCGACCTGCCCTTCCTCGACCCCTTCCTGATGGTCGACCAGGTCGGCCCGGTGGAGCTCGCCCCCGGCGAGGCCAAGGGTGCCCCGCCGCACCCCCACCGCGGCTTCGAGACCATCCAGTACGTCATCGACGGCGACATCGCGAACGCCGACTCGCGCGGCCACCACGCGGTCGTCCGCGCCGGCGGCGTGCAGTGGCTCACCGCCGGCTCCGGGATCGTCCACGAGGCGCTGCCCACCGAGGAGTTCCTCGCCGCGGGCGGCCGCCAGCACATGCTGCAGATCTGGGTCAACCTGCCGGCCGCCCTCAAGACGCTCCCGCCGCGCAGCCAGAACGCGGAGGCCGCCGACCTCCCCGTGGTGACCACCGAGGGCGGCGCCGAACTCACCGTGATCGCCGGCAGTACCCACGGCGCCACCGGACCGTTCACCACCCACACCCCGGTCCTGGTCGTGCACGCCCGCCTGGCGGCCGGCGCGCGGGCCGAGTTCACCGCCCCCGCCGGGCACAACGCCCTGCTGTACGTCCTGTCCGGCGAGGCCGCGACGCCCGACGCGCGACTGCCGGACGGCCATCTCGCGGTGCTCGCCCAGGACGGCGAGCGCTTCACCGTCGAGGCCTCCGGCGGGGCCGCCGAGGTCCTGGTGCTGGCCGGCGAGCCGATCGGCGAGCCGGTCGCCCGCAGCGGGCCCTTCGTGATGAACACCGTCGCCGAGCTGCACCAGGCCCAGCGGGACCACGGCCTCGGCCTGATGGGGCGGCTCCCCCGGTGAAGCGACCCCGGCCCCCGGGCCGGCCGCCCCCGCCGCCTTTGCGTACCGAACGGTTCAGTTCATACACTGGGCTCCCCCATCCAGGACCAGCACCCCGAGGACACCGCCATGGGCGCCGACACAGCGGACGCGACGGACGAGTACGGCATCCCGGTCATCCCGGACCCGACCGACGCCGCCCAGCGCAAGCGCCGGGCGATCATCGAGGCCGCGCTCACCGAGTTCCTGGCCGAGGGCTACTCGGCCGCGTCCATGGACGCGATCACCAGCCGCTCCGGCGTCTCCAAGGCGACCATCTACAAGCACTTCGGCAGCAAGGAGCGGCTCTTCCTGGCCGTCATCGGCGGTGTCCTGCCGCAGACCTACGCCGGACTGGAGTCCAGCACCTCCACCCTGGTGGACGCCCCCGACCTGCGGGCCGCCCTGGTCGACCTCGGCACCGCGTGGGCCCACGTCCTGCTGCGCCCCGACATCATGTCGCTGCGCAGGCTGGTCATCGGCGAGACGGAGCGCTTCCCGCAGCTGGGCCGGCTCTGGTACCGGCTCAGCTACGACATGATCAACGGGCCGCTGACCGAGGCCTTCACCGAGCTCGACCGGCGCGGGCGGCTGACCGCCCCCGAGCCGGAACTCGCCGTCCAGCAGCTCGTGGCCGCCACCCTCGGCGTCCCGCAGCTGATGCGGACCTTCGCCCCCGACGAGGAGCTCGACGACGCCCGGCTGGCCACCCTGATCGGCTCCGGGGTGGACCTCCTGCTCGCCCGGTACGCGGGGCCGGGGCAGGCCTGACCTGACCGGGCCGGGTGGCCCGGGGCCGGTCCGGACGGATCACGACCGGTCCGCGGCTCCCTGACCGACCGAGGCCAGGTAGGCCGCGGTCGACTCCGGCGCGGCGAGCCAGGCCGCGTGGTCGGCCGGCTCGGCATAGGTGTTGGCGAGGCGTCGGGCGACCGCCGGGTGCGCCGCCGCCGCGCCGAACACACCCCGCAGGTGCTCCGGCATCGCCAGCATCGCGGTGGTGAAGTCGACGGTGTGGCGCGCGTGCTCCCGCCAGAACCGTTCGAAGGTGGCGTGCATCCACGCGGGCGTGAACGGCTCCCCGCCGTGCGCGGTGATCGCCCGAAGATAGGCGTCCGCGGCCCGGGCGGCACTGTTGGCGCCCTGGCCGGTGATCGGGTCGTTCAGCACCAGCGCGTCACCGATGCCCAGCACGTGGACCTCCCCGCCGCTGCCGTCCAGCCGGGCCACCGGCCGGCGCACCGTCGGGGTGAGCGCCCCGTACAGCCCGGCCCCCGCGTCGGTCGGCTCGGCGGAGCCCCACAGCTCGGCCTCCCACGGCAGGTGGACCCCCAGGACCTCGCGGATCCGGGCCAACTGCGCGGCGGGGCCCGGACGGTCGGGGAAGCAGTCCAGCGGCCCGCCGGGCACCGCCTCCCAGAGCAGGATCTCGCACGGCCCCGAGAGGGTCAGCGCCGGCTGCAGGTACAACTCCCCCAGGCCGGGCAGCGCGTGCATCCGGGCACGGGGCTCCGTCGCCGGATCCGGCGAGCCGACCCCGTGCACGTAGAGACAGGACAGTGACCGCTGCGGCACGTCGTGCGGCGAGCGCCGGGCGTCCCGCTCGAAGATCCCGGCGAGTTCGCCCCGGCCGGCGGCCACCACCGTCAGCTCGTGCCGCCCGGCCAACTCCCGCAGGGCCGCGCGGTCCAGGGTGCGGTGCTCGACCCGGCCGCCGCGCTCGGCGACCAGCTCCAGCCAGTGGGCCGTCTTCAGCCGCTGGTCCACCGACTGGGCCGGGTCGTCCAGCGTCATGGTGAACTCCAGCGCCCGCACCCCCGGCGGCGCCACGAGCACCGAGCGGACCGAGGAGACCGCGGGCGCCCGACCGGCCCACAGGTCCAACCCCGCCGCCCGCTCGATCCGCAGCGCCGGGCCGAACATCGCCTGGGTGGAGAGCACCCGGCCGCCGCGCACCTGCGCCGCGGTCCGCTCCGCCACCACCGTCACCTCGTACCCGCCCGCGAGCAGGCCCAACGCCAGCTGCAGACCCGCCTGACCCGCTCCGACGACGGCGATCCGACGCATGAACACCTCCCGGGGACAACGGTTCTGATGGTAGGTCAGCCGACGACCCCGAGCCCAGGGGGCCGATCCCGGGCGCCCGCGCCACCGCGCGGACAGCGCCGGAATCCGCTGGTGCGATCGACCGCGCCCCTGATAGCAATGTGACATGCTACATACCGCCAAGGTCGCCCTCCGGGCCCGACACGACGCCGACGTCCCCGTCCTGCAAGCTGAGCTGTACGACGACGTCATGACCCGCTCCCGGGCCGACTCCCGCCCCTGGCAGCCCATCGCGCCGGGAGCGGCCGAGTCCCCGTACGCGGTGGCCGCGCCCTCGGAGGACGCGGCCTGCTTCTCCGTCGGCGCCCTCCCCTCGGGCGAACTCGCCGGCGAGGCCCTGCTGTGGGGCATCGACACCCACAACCGCACCGCCCACCTGGGCATCTCCCTGCGCCCCGCGTTCCGCGGCCGGGGCCTGGCCCGCGAGGTCGTCGCCCTCCTGTGCCACTACGGCTTCACCGTCCGCGGACTCCACCGCCTCCAGATCGACACCCTCGCCGAGAACCTGCCGATGATCGCCACCGCGACCCGGCTCGGCTTCACCCTCGAAGGCACCCTGCGCCGCTCCGCCTGGGCGTACGGCGCCCACCGCGACGAGGTCGTGCTCGGCCTCCTCGCCGAGGAGTGGACCGCCCCGGGCGACGTGTTCTCCGGACCGGCCCGGCCGGGCCGCTGAACCCCGGCGGCGCGGGCCGGCGCCCGGATGCGGTCCGGGGGCTTTGCTGCGAGGGTGCCACCGTGAGCCGCGCCCGACCGGGCGGGTGGCGCCCGGCAGCACGCTGGAGGAGTCGCGGATGGACCTGCACCTGTCGGGCAAGGCGGCCGTGGTCACCGGCGCGGGCAAGGGCATCGGCCTCGCCGTCACCCGGGCCCTCGCCGCCGAGGGCGTCGGCGTGCTGGCCGCGTCCCGCACCCTGACCGAGGACCTCGCCGGGCTGAGCCGAACGGCCGACGTCCTGCCCCTGCGGGTGGACCTCACCGCCGCGGACGGCCCGGCCCGGGCGGTCGACGCGGCGGTCACCCACTTCGGCGGGCTCGACCTGCTCGTCAACAACGTCGGCGCCGTCCGCCCGCGCCCGGACGGCTTCCTGTCCGTCACCGACGCCGACTGGGAGCAGGCACTGACGGTCAACTTCCTGACCGCCGTCCGCACCACCCGGGCCGCGCTGCCGCATCTCCTCGCACGGGGCAGCGCCGCCGTCGTGACCGTCAGCTCGGTCAACGCCTCGCTGCCCGACCCGGCGGTCATCGACTACGGCGCCGCGAAGGCGGCGCTGGCCAACTTCTGCAAGTCCCTCTCCAAGGAGGTCGCCGGGCGCGGCGTCCGGGTGAACACCATCAGCCCCGGTCCGGTCTCGACCGCCCTGTGGCTCGGCGTCGACGGCGTCGCCGCGACCGTCGCGCAGGCCGGCGGCGGCAGCGCCGACGAGGTCGTCCGGCAGGCCGCCGCCGAGTCGGCCACCGGCCGCTTCACCCGGCCGGAGGAGGTCGCCGACCTGGTCCTGCTGCTCGCCGGGGACCGGGCCGGCAATGTCACCGGCGCCGACTTCCGGATCGACGGCGGGCTGGTCACCACCCTCTGAACCCGCCGCGCCGCGACTCCCCCGCCCGGGGCCGGGTGGCGGCGGACGGGCCGGGACGAACGGCGGCCGTCCGTCCCGGCCCGCCGGTCAGCCCGCCAGCTCGGCGCGGACCACCCGGGCCGCCTCGACCAGGTGCTCCAGCGAGGCCCTGGTCTCCGGCCAACCGCGGGTCTTCAGACCGCAGTCGGGGTTGACCCAGAGCCGCTCCGCCGGAATCGCGGCCAGTCCGGCCCGGAGCAGCGAGGCCGCCTCCCCGGCGCTCGGCACCCGGGGCGAGTGGATGTCGTAGACACCCGGGCCGACCTCGCGCGGATAGCCGGCCTCGGCCAGCTCGTGGGCGACCTCCATGTGCGAACGGGCCGCCTCCAGCGAGATCACGTCGGCGTCGAGCTCGTCGATCGCGGTCATGATCGCGCCGAACTCGGCGTAGCACATGTGGGTGTGGATCTGGGTGTCGGCGCGGACCCCGGAGGTCGAGAGCCGGAACGACTCGGTGGCCCAGGCCAGGTAGCCGGGGCGGTCGGCCGCCCGCAGCGGCAGGGTCTCGCGCAGCGCCGGCTCGTCGACCTGGATGACGGCCGCGCCGGCCGCCTCCAGGTCGGTCACCTCGTCGCGCAGGGCGAGCGCGACCTGCCGGGCGGTGTCGCCCACCGGCTGGTCGTCCCGGACGAAGGACCAGGCGAGCATGGTCACCGGGCCGGTGAGCATGCCCTTGACCGGACGGTCCGTCAGATCGGCGGCGTAGCGGTACCAGTCGACGGTCATCGGGTGCGGGCGGGAGATGTCGCCGGCCAGCACCGGCGGGCGGACGTAGCGGGTGCCGTAGGACTGCACCCAGCCGTGCCGGGTGGCCAGGTAGCCGGTCAGCTGCTCGGCGAAGTACTGGACCATGTCGTTGCGTTCCGGCTCGCCGTGGACCAGGACGTCGATGCCCGTCTTCTCCTGGTAGGCGATCACCTCACGGACCTCGGCCCGCATCCGGTCCCGGTAGGTGCCGTCGTCGATGCGGCCGGCCCGCAGATCGGCGCGGGCCGTGCGCAGTTCGGTGGTCTGCGGGAAGGAGCCGATGGTGGTGGTCGGCAGCAGCGGCAGGTTCAGCCTGGTCCGCTGCGCCTCGGCGCGCTCGGGGTAGGCCTGGGCGCGGCGGGCGGCCGCGGGGGTGGTGGCGGCGACGCGGGCCCGGACGGCCGGGTCGTGGGTCAGCGCGGAGGCGGCGCGGGAGGCCAGGTCGGCACGGTTGGCGGCCAGTTGGGCCGCGATGGTGTCAGTGCCGTGGGCCAGGCCGCGCGCCAGGGTGGCGATCTCGGTGGTCTTCTGGCGGGCGAAGGCCAGCCAGCGGGCGACCTGCGGGTCGAGGTCCCGCTCGGCGTCGGCGTCGAGCGGGACGTGCAGCAGGGAGCAGGACGGCGCGACGTCGACCCGGTCGGCCAGCCCGAGCAGGGTGCCGAGGGTGGCGAGGGACTTCTCCAGGTTGTTGATCCAGATGTTGCGGCCGTCCACCACGCCCGCGACCAGGCGCTTGCCGGGCAGGCCGCCGACGGCGGCGAGGTCGTCGAGGTTGGCGGCGCCCGGACCGGTGAAGTCCAGGCCGATGCCCTCGATCGGGGCCTTGGCCAGGACGGGGAGGGCCTCGCCGAGACGGTCGAAGTAGCTGGCGACCAGCAGCCGGGGGCGGTCGGTGAGCCCGCCGAGTTCGCGGTAGACCCGGGTGGCGGCGTTCAGCTCGGCCGGAGTGCGGTCCTGGACCAGGGCCGGTTCGTCGAGCTGGACCCACTCGGCGCCCGCGGCGCGCAGGTCGGCGAGGAGTTCGGCGTAGACGGGCAGCAGCCGGTCCAGCAGGGTGATCGGCCGGAAGTCCGCGGCCACGCCGGGGGCGGGCTTGGCGAGCAGCAGGTACGTCAGCGGGCCGACCAGCACCGGCCGGGCGCGGTGACCGGCCTCCAGGGCCTCACGCAGTTCGGCGACCGGCTTCGCGGAGTTCGCCACGAAGACCGTGTCCGGGCCCAACTCGGGTACCAAGTAGTGGTAGTTGGTGTCGAACCACTTGGTCATCTCCAGCGGTGCGACCTCCTGCGTGCCACGGGCCATGGCGAAGTAGCCGTCCAGCGGGTCGGCCGCGACGGCGGCGCGGTGGCGGGCCGGGATCGCGCCGACCGCGACCGTGGTGTCCAGGACGTGGTCGTAGAGCGAGAAGTCGCCGGTGGGGACTTCGGTGACGCCCGCCTCGGTCAGCCGGCGCCAGTTGTCCCGGCGCAGTCCGGCGGCGACGGCGTGCAGGGCGGCGGCGGTGACGCGGCCGGCCCAGTACCCCTCGACGGCCTTCTTCAGCTCCCGGTCGGCACCCTGCCGCGGGTAGCCGTACACGGTGGCCTGCGGGGCGGTGGAACTCGATGACACGGAACTCTCCTTCGCGAGTCGCGCTGCGATCCCGGGAGAGCGCGACGGCGTGGAGGTACGACAGTGGGGGCACGGCACCAGGATGGGCCCGCCCGCTCCGCCGACCCGCCCTCGAGGTCACCGAGATCACCGCGTGCGGGGTGCACGCGGGCAGTGGCAGGTCTTCGGACTCGCGGGCACGTCCATCTGGCGAACCAGGCGGACCCCTACTGGCCGTCGCTTCCCGGGCCCCGCTGGGACCCAGTGCATGTGACGGCGGTCGTTCCCACTCACCGCTGCGGGGCAGTCCCGGATTTCCACCGGGTTCCCTCTTGCGACGCCGTGGCTGGAGGACACGGCGAACCGACTGCACCGCCCACCCTAGGCCCATCGACGGCGTCGCGTCGGCGATTGTCCGGATCGCGGATGGTGGCGTGGGCAGGTGAGGCGCCCCGTCACCCCCGCGGCCCCGCTCCCCCGGACCGCCCCGCTCCCCCCGGCTGTGCGGCGCCGCCCGGGCGAACCGCCGCTCCGACCCGGACGGGATAGGGCACGAAGGTGCTGGTGTGCTCGTCCACCGCCAGGGGCAGGCCGACCGCGGGCGCGGCCCGCTGCGGGCAGGCGGGGCGCTCACACGCCTTGCAGCCGAGGCCGATCGGGGTCGCGGCCGCCTCGTCCGCGAGGTCGAGCCCGGCGGAGTAGACGAGCCTGGACGCGTGCCGGAGCTCGCAGCCGAGGCCGACGGCGAAGGTCTTGCCCGGCCGCCCCCAGCCGCCCGGTGAGCGGGACACCGCCCGGGCGGTCCACAGGTAGCGCCGGCCGTCGGGCATCGCGGCGACCTGGACGTGCACCCGGCCGGGGGCGGCGAAGGCCTCGTAGACGTTCCACAGCGGGCAGGTGCCGCCGGTGCGGGAGAAGTGGAAGTCCGTGGCGGACTGGCGCTTGGAGACGTTGCCGGCCCGGTCGACCCGGACGAAGGAGAACGGCACCCCGCGCAGCCGGGGCCGCTGGAGCGTGCTGAGGCGGTGGCAGACGGTCTCGTACCCCAGCCCGAAGTGGTCGGCGAGGTGCTCGATGTCGTAGCGCGCCGCCTCCGCCTCGGCGTGGAAGACCCGGTAGGGCAGGACCAGGGCGGCGGCGAAGTAGTTGGCCAGCCCGATCCGGGTCAGGGACCAGGCGGTCGACCCGGGCGCGCTGTCCTCGGCGGCGAGTTCACCGAGCAGCGCGTCGTGTTCCAGGTAGGCCAGCTGGGTCGCCATCCGGAACGCCTGCTGGCCCGGGCGCAGCCGGTCGGACAGCCGCAGCACCCGGCTGTCCGGGTCGTACGCGTGCAGGTGCTCGCCCCCGACGACCGGCCGGACCTGGTGCCCGGCCGCGAGCCGCTCGGCCAGGGCCTCCCGGACCCCGCCCCGCCGCAGGCCGATCTCGGCGGCCAACTCCTCGGCGGCGAGGTCGAGTTCATGGAGGTAGTTGCGGCGACGGTAGAAGAACTCGCGGACCAGCTCGTGCGGTGTGCGGGCGGTGTCGGCGGCCGGGCCGCGGTCCCCGGTGAGGACGGCGAGCTGCTCGGCGGCCGCCCGGCGGCCGCGGCCGAGGTCTGCCAGCACCCGGGCCACGGCGGGCAGTCGGGTGGCGAGGTCGTCCAGGTCGCCCGGGGTGAGGCGGCCGGCGAGGAGCTCCTCGCCGAGCGAGTCGCGCAACTCGGCGGTGAGCCGGGCGGTGTCCGGCGGCGCGAAGTACCCGGCGTCGACGCCGAAGGCCTCGGTGAGGCGCAGCAGCACCGGGACGGTGAGCGGGCGGGCGTCGTGCTCCAGTTGGTTGAGGTAGCTGGGGGACAGGTCGAGCAGCCGGGCGAGCGCCGCCTGGCTGAGTCCGCGGTCCTCGCGCAGCCGGCGCAGCCGTGCGCCGGCGAAGGTCTTTCCCATCCGGCCCTCTCTCCCTGCCGTCGATCCGTCCGAGCCGGCCGTCGGCGCTCCCCGTGCTGTCGACGCGTCCGCCTGCCTGCCGTCCGCCTGCCTGCCGTCGACCCGTCCGGTGCCCGGCAGCATAGCCGGGCGTCCGCCGGCGGGACCTTCGCAGACTTCGCCGATTCACAGGCCGCGCTTCGCAGAACATGGCCGCCGTCCAGCGGTGACGGCGCGGCCCGGGGGTGCCAGAGTCGGTACCGCGGCCGGTCGGCGCACCACCAACAGCCCGCTCCACCAGGCATTTTCAGCCCGGCGGCGGGCCCGTGGGGGCACCGACGTCCCGGCGGCCCCAGCCGCCCGCCCGGCGCCCCGGCCGCACCTCCACCCACGAGGTGAGCACCCTCACACCCTTCGCAACACGCATCCCCGGGAGCGGATCATGACCCAGTCGGTACGGCAGCAGCAGGAGCGACGGGCGGCGGAGCTGGCCGCCCGATGGGCGTCCGACCCCCGGTGGGCGGGCGTCGAGCGTGGCTACACCGCGGCCGACGTGGTCCGGCTGTCCGGAACGGTGCGCGAGGAGCACACGCTGGCCCGGCGCGGCGCCGAGCGGCTCTGGGCGCAGCTGCACGAGCGGGACTACCTGCACGCCCTCGGCGCGCTCACCGGCGGCCAGGCCGTCCAGATGGTGAGGGCCGGGCTGCGGGCGATCTACCTGTCCGGCTGGCAGGTCGCCGCCGACGCCAACCAGGCCGGCCAGACCTACCCGGACCAGAGCCTGTACCCGGCCAACTCGGTGCCCCAGGTGGTGCGGCGGATCAACAACGCGCTGCTGCGGGCCGACGAGATCGACGCCGCCGAGGGCAACGACGGCCCGGACTGGCTGGTGCCGATCGTCGCCGACGCCGAGGCCGGCTTCGGCGGCCCGCTGAACGCCTTCGAGCTCACCAAGGGCATGATCGCGGCCGGCGCGGCGGGCATCCACTACGAGGACCAGCTCGCCTCCGAGAAGAAGTGCGGCCACCTCGGCGGCAAGGTGCTCGTCCCCACCGCCCAGCACATCCGCACCCTCGACGCGGCCCGTCTCGCCGCCGACATCGCCGACGTGCCGACGGTGATCGTGGCCCGCACCGACGCGCTCGCCGCCACCCTGCTGACCACCGACGTCGACGAGCGCGACGCCCGGTTCTGCACCGGCGAGCGCACCGCCGAGGGCTTCTACCGGGTCGAGCCCGGCATGGCCCCGGTCATCTCCCGCGGTCTGGCCTTCGCCCCGCACGCCGATCTGATCTGGGTGGAGACCGGCACCCCGGACCTCGCCCAGGCCCGCGAGTTCGCCGAGGCGCTCAAGGCCGAGTACCCGGACAAGATGCTCGCCTACAACTGCTCGCCGTCCTTCAACTGGAAGGCCGCCCTGGACGACGACCGGATCGCCAAGTTCCAGCGCGAGCTGGGCGCGATGGGCTACCGCTTCCAGTTCATCACGCTGGCCGGGTTCCACGCGCTGAACCACTCGATGTTCCAGCTCGCCAAGGGCTACGCGGAGCGCGGCATGACCGCCTACGTCGACCTCCAGGAGGCCGAGTTCGCCGCCGTGCCGGACGGCTACACCGCCGTGAAGCACCAGCGCGAGGTCGGCACCGGCTACTTCGACGCGGTCAGCACCGCGCTCAACCCGAACGCCGAGACGCTCGCGCTGGCCGGCTCGACCGAGGCCGAGCAGTTCCACTGAGCCACCCCGGCGGTCTCGTCGGGGACGAGCCGCCTTCCGCCCCACCGCCCGGGGCCTCGTTGAGGGACGAGGCCCCGGGCCCTGCCCTCCGGAGACCGCAGATGACCACGACCGGCCGCATCACCGTCCTCGGCGCCCCCGAGGACCGCTTCGACGAGATCCTGACCCCCGGCGCCCTGGAGTTCGTCGCCCGCCTCGACCGCGCCTTCGCCGGCCGCCGCGCCGAACTGTTCGCCGAGCGCGCGCGCCGGGCGGCCGCGCTGGCCGCCGGCGCCACGCCGGACTTCCGCCCGGAGACCCGCGCCGTCCGGGAGGACGCCTCCTGGCGGGTCGCCGGCGCCGGGCCCGGACTGCACGACCGCCGGGTGGAGATCACCGGACCGCCCGAGCGCCGGATGACCGTCAACGCGCTGAACTCCGGTGCGCGGGTGTGGCTGGCGGACTTCGAGGACGCCACCTCCCCCACCTGGCACAACCTCGTCTCCGGGCAGCTCAACCTGCTCGACGCGATCGAGCGCCGGATCGACGACACCACCCCGGAGGGCAGGCGCTACCGGGTCGGCGACGCGCCCGCCACCATCGTGGTCCGCCCGCGCGGCTGGCACCTCGACGAGGCCCATCTGCTGGTCGACGGCCGGCCGGCCGCCGGGGCGCTGGTCGACTTCGGCCTCTACCTCTTCCACTGCGGAAAGCGGCAGATCGACCGGGGCAGCGGTCCGTACTTCTACCTCCCCAAGCTGGAGAACCACCTGGAGGCCCGGCTCTGGAACGACGTCTTCACCTTCGCCCAGGCCGAGTTGGGCATCCCGCGCGGCACCGTCCGGGCCACTGTGCTGATCGAGACGATCACCGCCGCCTTCGAGATGGACGAGATCCTCTACGAGCTGCGCGAGCACGCCGCCGGTCTCAACGCCGGCCGCTGGGACTACCTGTTCAGCCTGATCAAAAACTTCGCCGACCGGGGGCCCCGCTTCGTGCTGCCCGACCGCGACCGGGTCACCATGACCCAGCCCTTCCTGCGCGCCTACACCGACCTGCTGGTCCGCACCTGTCACCGCCGCGGCGCCCACGCCATCGGCGGCATGGCCGCCGCCGTCCCCGGCCGGGACCCGGCCGCCAACGCGGCCGCGCTGGCCAAGGTCCGGCTCGACAAGGAGCGCGAGGCCGGCGACGGCTTCGACGGCTCCTGGGTCGCCCACCCCGGCCTGGTCGCCACCTGCCGGGAGGTCTTCGACGCCGTGCTGGGCGAGCGGCCGCACCAGCTCGACCGGAGCCGCGAGGACGTCGAGGTCACGGCCGTCGACCTGCTCGCCGTGCAGCGCCTGCCCGTCGGCCTCCCGAGCGAACAGGGCGTGCGCTCCAACGTGGCGGTGGCCCTGCGCTACCTGACCGCCTGGCTCGGCGGCACGGGCGCCGTCGCCGTCCTCGGCCTGATGGAGGACGTCGCCACCGCCGAGATCGCCCGCTGCCAGCTCTGGCAGTGGCAGCACCACTGCACCCGGCTGGCCGGCGGCTCGCTGGCCACACCGGACCTGGTGCGGCGGCTGATCGTGGCCGAACGGGCCGCGCTGCTCGCCGAGGGCGCCGACCCGGCGCTGGTCGACGACGCGGTCCGGGTCCTGGAGGAGACCGCCCTCGGCGCGGACCTCCCCGCCTTCCTCACCACCGAGGCCTACGCCCGCCACCTGGTCCGCGTCCGCACCGCGGCCTGAACCGCCCCGAGCAAGGAGACAGCGACATGGACGAGATCCGACGGGTGGCCGTGGTCGGCGCCGGACAGATGGGCTCCGGCATCGCCGAGGTGTTCGCCCGCGCCGGCCTGGACACCGTGGTGTGCGAGCGGGGGCCGGACGCCCTGCGCGCGGCCCGCGCGCGCATCGACCGTTCCCTGCACCGCGCGGTCGACCGCGGCCGGCTCGACCCGGCCGGGCGCGAGGACGCCTGGGCGCGCCTGCTGTTCGCCGACGACCTGGAGGCCCTGGCCGACCGCCAGCTGGTCGTCGAGGCCGTGGTGGAGGACGAGGCGGTGAAGACCCAGGTGCTCGCCGCCCTGGACAAGGTGCTGGCCGACGACCGGGCCGTGCTCGCCACCAACACCTCCGCCGTCCCGGTCACCCGGCTCGGCATCGCCACCGGCCGCGCCTCGCACGTCCTCGGACTGCACTTCTTCAACCCCGCGCCGGTGATGCCGCTGGTCGAGGTGGTCGCCTCGCTGCACACCGACCCGACCGTCCTCAACCGGGTGGAGGACTTCGCCCAGGGCGTCCTAGGCAAGCACGTGGTGCGCTCCCGCGACCGGGCCGGCTTCGTCGTCAACGCCCTGCTGGTGCCGTACCTGCTGTCCGCGATCCGGATGGCCGAGGCCGGCCACGCCACCGCCGGGGACATCGACGCCGCCATGGTCCACGGCTGCGCCCATCCGATGGGGCCGCTCGAACTCGCCGATCTGATCGGCCTGGACACCGTCCTGGCCATCGCGCGGGCGCTGTACGACGAGTTCAAGGAGCCGCTGTACGCGCCCCCGCCGCTGCTCGCCCGGATGGTCGAGGCCGGCCTGCTCGGCCGCAAGTCCGGCCGCGGCTTCCACCCGCACCGGGCGGCGGCCTGAGCCGGCCGGGCGGCGGGCGATCGACAGCGGGCGGCGGGCCGCGGATGGCGGCCGCGGGCGGCGGGCAAGGACCGCGGGCCGTGGGCGGCGGCCGAGGGCGGCACAATCACTGCATGCAGCACATCATCCTGATCGGCATCGGCGCGGGCGATCCCGACCACCTCACCCTGCAGGCGGCCAAGGCCCTCGCCCGCACCGACGTCTTCTTCATCCTCGACAAGAACGAGGAACGACAGGACCTCATCCGGCTGCGCCGGCAGATGCTGGCGGAGCACGCCCGGCCCGGCCACCGCGTGGTCGAGGTCCCGGACGCGGAGCGGGACCGCACCACCCCGGCGTACACCGCGGCCGTGGACGACTGGCGCATCCGCCGGGCGGACCTGGTCGAGCGGCTGATCGCCGAACACCTCGGGCCGGACGAGACCGGCGCGTTCCTGGTCTGGGGCGACCCGAGCCTCTACGACAGCGTCATCGCGGTGGTCGACGAGGTGCTGGCCCGCGGCGGCGGCTTCGGCTACGAGGTGATCCCCGGCATCAGCAGCGTCTCGGCGCTGGCCGCCCGGCACCGCACCACGCTGACCCGGGTCGGCCGCCCGGTACAGATCACCACCGGCCGCCGCCTCGCCGCGGGCTTCCCCGAGGAGGTGGACGACGTGGTGGTGATGCTGGACGGGCGGGCCGCGTTCACCGAGATCGACCCCGAGGGCCTGGAGATCTTCTACGGCGCCTACCTCGGCACCCCGGACGAGATCCTCGCCGCCGGACCGCTCGCGCAGACCGCCCCCCGGATCCGCGAGCTGCGCGAGGAGGCCCGCGCGCGCAAGGGCTGGATCATGGACACCTATCTGCTCCGCCGCTCGGAGAGCTGACCCACTGTGCGGTGCTCCCCCCGGGGGGAGCACCGCACGGTGGGTCCGGACCGGGTCCGGCGGGCGCCGCGCGGGCGTTCGGACCCCTGGCCCACACCGGTCGGGCGTTCAGACCCCGGCCGCGACCGGGCGGCGGGACAGCGCCTCGGCGGCCTTCGCGGTGGCGTAGAAGGAGACGGCGAGCATGAGGGCCAGGGCCGCGCCGGCGGCGAAGACGCCGCCGGAGGAGACGGCCTTCGCGCTGCCGGCCTCGGTCCGGGCGGACCCGGCGATGAAGGGCAGGACCACCAGCACGGCCACGCCGAGGACGACCTCGCCCCAGACGACCTTGGGGAAGTGCCGCAGGGTCAGGTGCAGCAGCGAGGAGGTGTCGTCGGCGCGGCGGGCCCGGGCGATCCGGGGCATCAGCCAGAACTGGTTGAACGCACCCGCGGTGACGAGGCCGGCGACCAGGAGGATCTTGACCAGCAGGGCGATGCCGTAGCCGGTCGTCCACAGCTGGGAGATCGCGCCGACGTGCTTCCAGCTGAGCCAGAGGCCGGAGACGGTGACCGCGCCGACGCAGACCATGGCGACCAGGCTGAACCGGCGCCACAGCTCGGCCCAGAGCAGGCCGGCGTCGTCGCCGAGGCGGCCGCGGGTGCCGGCGAGGGCGACCAGCAGGGCGAGGCCGCCGAGCCAGACGGTGCCCGAGACGATGTGGGTCTGGTCGAAGGCCAGGTCGAGCCACTTGTCCAGGTCGACGGGCTTGGTGGCGGGAACGGCCGCGATCAGGGTGACGGCGAGGGCGAGCGGCAGCGCGGTGAGGGCCACGGCGTCGGCGTGGCGGCGGACGGCCGGTACGAACAGGGCGGCCAGGACCGCGGCCGTCACCAGCAGGACGGCGTTCTGGACCAGGTACACGGTGCCCTGGGCGATCCAGGCGCCCTTGGCGGCCGGGGCCTGGAGGTAGTCCCAGAGCCGTCCGGGCGCGAGGGCGTCGCCGAACGGCATGCCCTTGCCGGCGCGGGCCAGGCGGGCGGCGAGCTGGAAGTACCCGGCGATCAGCAGCACCACCCCCGTCCAGGCCAGGTAGGTCGCCGATCTACTTCGCAGCACCTCGGCGTTCCGGCCTTCGGTTTCCGCGGCGCGCAGCGCCGGGCGGACGGTGGTGGCGTAGGTGACGGTGGCACCGATGGCGCCGCTGAGGCCGAGGAAGTAGCCGGTCTTGGTGAGGAGGCGCCAGCTCTGGGGCATGGCGTAGGCGGCCGTGTTCGCGGCCAGAAGGGCGTGATCCATGAGGTGAGGCTAACCTAAATAAAGAGACTGTAAGCCATCGGGACGACATCAGACGTTCCATCGTCATCTTCTTGTGAGCTACCGGCCGGTCGGCGGGCCGAGCCGCCCCCTCGGCGACGTTCCACCCGCTGGGACGGGGGCGGGCAGCCCGGGGCCGGCCGGGTGGGCAGGTCCCGGGCCGGCCCGGTGGGGACGCCCCCGGGCGCCGGGTCAGGCGCCCGCCGGCACGGCCTCGGCGGGCGCGGCGGCCTCCTTGCGGCCGAGGGCGAGGCCGTAGCGGCGCAGCAGGAGCACGGCGGTGGTGGCGAGGCCGACGAGCAGGCCCAGCCAGAGGCCCCTGGTCCCGCCGTCGAGCGGGTAGGCGAACAGCCAGGCGGCGGGCAGACCCACCAGCCAGTAGCCGACGAGGGTGATCCGGAAACCGCTCCGGGTGTCGTCGAGGCCCCGCAGCAGGCCGACGCCGATGTTCTGGGCGCAGTCGAAGAACTGCAGGACGGCGACGACGACGAGCAGGCCGGTGGCGATCCGCAGACCCGCCTGGTCGGCCGGCGCGTCGGGGTCGAAGAAGGGCCGCAGCACCAGCTCGGGCAGCACCAGGTAGACGATGCCCACCAGCGCCGTGACGGCGGCTCCGCAGGCGAGCGCGGTGTTCTTGATCCGGCGCGCGGCCGGGTACGCGCCGAGGGCCAGTTCGCGGCTGACGTTGATGGAGGCGGCGTGCGAGAGGCCGACCGCGACCTGGAAGACGATGTAGATCAGCTGGTTGACGGCGGTGTGCGCGGCGAGCGCGGCGGCGCCGAAGCTGCCCGCGAGCAGCGCGGTGACGGAGAAGAACCCGGCTTCGGAGCCGTAGGTCGCGGCGATCGGGGTGCCGAGGCCGAGCAGCCGCCGCACGGTGGGGACGTCGGCGCGCCAGAAGTCCAGGCTCAGCAGCGGCGCGAGCAGCGGGTCACGGCGGGCGCTGGCGTAGAGGGCGAGGAAGGAGAGCAGGTAGACGCTGCTGGTGGCGACGCCGATGCCGGTGAGGCCGAGTTCCGGCAGGCCCCAGGTGCCGTGGATGAACGCCCAGTTGAGGGCGGCGTTGACGGCCACCGAGGCGATGGTGATCTGCAGCAGGGCCTGCGGGCGGCGCATGCCGACGCTGAACTGACGGATCGCCTGGAACCAGAGGCAGGGCAGCAGGCCCGGGGCGAGGGCGACGAGCATGGTCTGCGCGCGGTCCGCCACGGCGGCGTCCTGGCCGAGCAGGCCGGCGGCCTGTCCGATCAGGACCATCAGGACGGCGCCGGCCAGGCCGGCCAGGGTGGCGACGGCCATCGCGGCCCGCACCAGGTCACGCACCTCCGCACCGGGGTCGCCGGGGTCTCCGGGGTCGCCGGGGTCGCCGGCCGCGCCGGGGTCGGGGTCCGTACCGCTCCCGCCGGGTCCGTCCACGCCGGCCCGTTCGGCGCGGGCGGCGGCCGCGGCGACCTGGTTGCCGACCGAGGTGACCAGGCCGACGCCCATCGTGCGCAGCTGGTTGAAGACGACCAGGGCGAGCCCGCCGGCCGCCAGGGCCTCGGTGCCGAGCACGCCCATCATGATGGTGTCGGTGGTGGTCAGGGCGACTTGGGCGAGTTGGGTGAGGGCGAGCGGGACGGCGAGGGCCGCGAGGGCCCGGCTGTCGCGGGCGAGGGTGGCGAGCTGCTGCATGGCGGGGTCACGTTCCTGGAAGTCAGGGCCTGCGGAGTTTGGTGAGGGCCTCGTCGATCTCGGCCTCGACGGCCGGGACGAGGAGATCGCGGGCGTTCATCCACTCGTCGTCGAAGACGGTGTCCATGTACTTCTCGCCGCCGTCGTTGATGAACGCGACCATAACGGAGTCCGGCGCGAGGGCGGGCAGCCGGGTCAGGGCCTCGTGGACGACGCCGCCGGCGGAGCCGCCGATCAGCAGACCGGTGCGGCGGGCGACCACCCGGGCGGTGGCGAAGGCCTCGATGTCACCGACCTTGACGCCTTCGTCGATGAGGTCGTAGTCGACGAGCAGTCCGATGCCGGCCCCCTCGGGCGTGCCGGTGCCGGACTGGTAGTAGTCGTGGGCGGGCGGGCCGAAGGCGATGGACCCCTTGGGTTCGACACCGATCACGCTCAGGCCGGGGACGGCCTTCTTCAGTTCGCGGGCGGTGCCGCACAGGCCGCCGCCGGTGCCGACCGCGCCGACCAGCACGTCGACCCGGCCGTCGAGGGCCTGGGCGATCTCCCGGCCCACGGCGTAGTACCCCACCGCGTTGCTGGGGTTGTTGTGCTGCTCGGTGAAGAAGGTGTTCTCCCGGCCGCGGGCCATCTCCTCCGCGAGCTCCTCACGGGCGGCGGTGTGCAGCTCCTCCCCGCCGTCCCCGTCGACGTGGACGAGGTCGGCGCCCATCGCCTTCATGCCGCGCAGCTTGTCGACGGCGGCGTGGTTGTCCACCACGGCGCTGAAGCGGTAGCCGCGCTCGGCGGCGACGACCGCCAGCCCCAGACCGGTGTTGCCGGAGGTCGACTCGATGATGTGGCCGCCCTCGCGGAGCTCGCCGCGTTCCTCGGCGTCGAGGACCATCTGACGGGCCATCCGGATCTTGGCGCTGCCGGTGGGGTTGAACATCTCCAGCTTCAGCAGGAGACGGGCACCGTTGTCGGCGCGGGCGAGTTCGAACAGCGGGGTGTAGCCGATGAGGTCGGATATCCGGGTGACCACCGGCGGGCGGTGCAGGGCGTCGTTCATGCGGGGCTCCGTGGGGACGGCGAGAGCGGGGACGGCGGGCGGTGCGGGCGGTGCGGGGACGGCGGGCGGTGCGGGCGGTGCGGGGACGGCGGGCCGGGGTCAGCGGTCGAGCCGCCAGCGCGGACGCGCGCTGCCCTCCGGGTGGTCGATGACGACCTTCGGCGGCAGCGGCAGCTCGTGGAACGGGGACTCGTTGGAGTCCATCTGGTAGCCCGCGGTGTTGGGGTAGACGAGCAGGTCGCCCACCCGGGGCCGGGCCGGGAAGGCGATCTTGCGCCAGGTCAGCAGGTCGGAGTCGAGACAGCTGGCACCGCCGACGCAGGCCGGGAACGGCTCCGCCGGGCCGGCTGCGGCGTGGTCGCCCAGCAGCACCGGGTCGGGCAGGTACTCGCTGTTGAACCACTGCTCGGACAGGCTCAGGCTGGTGCCGTCGACGGTGACGATCCCGTAGCCGGCGCGGTCCTTGACGCCCTGGACCTGGAAGACGGACGATCCGGCGCGGTCCAGCAGGGCGCGGCCGGGTTCCAGCAGCAGCCGCACCCCGGCCCGCCGCAGCCGTTCGGCCAGGCTCGGGCCCGTGCCGCCGGGGCTCGCGGCGAGGATCGCGCGCAGCGCGTCGGCCCCGGCGACCGGTGAGTGGTACGGGTAGAAGTCCTCCGGGGCGAAGGCCTTTCCGGCGTGGTAGTGGCCGGGGCCCTGCTCGGCGAGGAAGGTCTGCCAGGCGTCCGCGGCGACGTAGTCGACGGCGAAACCGCCGCCGATGCTGATCCGGTCCGCCGGCAGACCCAACACCCTTGCCTTGAGGCAGAGTTCGACGACCTCGCCGGCGAGGTCGGTGCGCGGCCGCACCTCGTAGCCGGAGAGGTGGAAGCTGAAGCCCTCCATCCGGACGGTGTCCGGGGCGGCGGCACAGCGGCGCAGTGCCTCCTCCAGCTGGCCGCCGTCCAGGCCGAACCGGCTGCGGGGCTGGGCCGGCGGGTGGCAGCGGAGCAGGATCCGGGCGGGGCGGGCGTCGCCGAGGGCCAGCACCCGGTCCAGTTCGTCGAGCGCGTCGACGGCGATCAGCGCGCCCTGCCGGGCGGCGACGCGCAGCAGGTGCTCGGTCTTGGCGGGGCCGGTGACCACCAGGTCCTCGCCGCGCACGCCGTGGCCGAGCGCGTCGCGCAGCTCGCCCGGGGAGGCGACGTCGACGCCGGCGCCGGCCGCCGCGCAGCGGTCCATGAACACCGAGGCCTTGTTGGCCTTCTTGGCGTAGTGGACCCGGCCCTCGACCCCGGCCTCGGCCAGCGCGGCGTGGAAGGCGGCGAGGTTGGCGTCGAAGCGTTCCGGCAGCAGGTAGTGGAACGGGCCGCCCAGGCCGTGGGCGAGTTCGGGCAGCAGGCCGGCGGCCTGGATCCGGTCGGTGAGCGGGTCGGCGTGGGCGGGCAGGGTCAGCGCCACAGGGCCACCTCGGTGCCGAGGCCCTGGGCGGTGGCGAGCTGGGCGAACCGGTGGCCCAGCGCGATGTCCGTGACGACGAGGCCGCTGTTGTAGGCGAAGATCCGCTGTTCGGGTGCGGTGCGGGCCTTGGAGACCCCGGAGAGGACGACGGGCAGCTCCAGGTCGACCGTCGGGAAGGCGCCGTTCTCGTCGGCCATGTCGGTGCCGGTGACCCGCATCTGGGCCTCGCTGGTGGCGATCACCCGGTCGGCGCGGTGCAGCGTCGAGGGGGCGAGGCCGTGGCCGACCAGGATCGACACCGCGCCGGGCTTCAGCCAGTCCGCCTCCACGGCGGCGGTGGTGTGGCCGCCGGCGGTGGCGACGAGGACGTCGGCGTCCCGGGCGGCCCGTCGGAGGTCCTCGACGAGCTCGATCTCGCGGTCGGGGAAGTGCCGGGCGAGTTCGGCGCGGACGGCGGCGATGCCCTCGGGGTGGGTGCCGGACAGCAGCAGCCGGTCGAGCTTCGGCAGGGTGGTGAGCAGGAAGGGCAGCGCGAGCCGGCCCTGGGTACCGGTGCCGATCACCAGGGCGGTGCGCGCGTCCGGCGCGGCGCACTCGCGGGCCAGCAGGGCGGAGACCGCCGGGGTGCGCAGCGAGCCGATCCGGGAGCAGTCCATCATCGCGACCGGCAGGCCGGTGACGTCGTCGTAGATGGTCAGCGTCGTGTAGTAGTGCTGGTTCTCGCGGCTCTCGTGCAGTCCGTGCTTGTAGGAGGTCTTGATCGCGACGACGTTGCGGGAGCCGTCCCGGCCGAGCATCGCGTAGGAGACGGAGTGGCCGTCGGCGGGCTTGACGGTGAGCTTGCGCGGGTTGTCGGACCGGCCGGCGGCCAGGGTGCGGTAGGCCTGTTCGACGGTGTCGACGACGTCGGCGAGGGAGATGTCCAGGCCGGCGAGGTCGCTGGTGGAGAGTACGCGCAGGGTGGTGTCGTCCCGGTCCACGGGGGTCCCCTTTCGAGGTGGTGGGGCTGAGGGTGGGCGGGGCCGGAGGGCCCGGGCGGCCCGGTTCGGGCGGCCGCGTCGGGTCAGGCGGCCCAGGCGGTGAGGGCGGCCTGGCCGTAGCCGTGCTCGTCGTGCTCGGCGAGCGGCCGGGTGGGCCGGCCCTCGACGCGGACGGAGGCGCGCTTGAGCCAGCGGTCGGTGCCGTCGTAGCGGGCCCGGAACGGGACCCGGCCGTGGACGACGATGTCGTTGTCGACGACCAGGACGTCCCCCGGCTCCAGTGCGACGGCGACCGAGACGCGGGCCAGTTCCTCGCCGAGGTGGCCGTAGGCCTCGCGCCACGCCTCGTCGGTCTCCTCCAGCGGGGTGTAGGCGGGGTCGTACCGCATGGTCAGGCCCTCGGGCGAGTCGAAGAGGGTGGGCACCGGCGCGGGCCGGCCGGCGAAGTGCCGGGCCTGCTCGTAGGCGTCGTCGGGCAGGATCGGCGCGACGGGGCGCTTCAGCCGGGCGAGGTCGTCCCCGGCGAGGTCGGTCAGGCGCACGCTGGCCGCCGTGGTGGCGATCCCGTCGTGGTTGCGCAGGCAGCAGAGCAGCAGCAGGTGGGCCCGGCCGGGGTGGAAGGCGTCCTCGGTGTGCGGGGTGAGCAGGACCGAGCTGGAGGCGCCGGTCTGCTCGCTCTCGTGGCCGGGCGACGGGATGATGTTGTGCACGAACCGGCCGTCCTGCTGGCCGTCCCAGGCGATCGGGGTGCCCATCAGCGTGGAGACGAGCAGCAGCACCACGTCGTACAGCGCGCCGGCGTCGCCGACGCTGGACCAGTGACCCGGGGTCGGGCCCAGCCGCGGGTCGTCGACGTCCAGGCCGCGGAGCACGAAGAGTCCGTCGGCGGTGTCGACCGGGCGCAGCGCGTGGCGCAGCGGCTCGCTGAGCCCGGCGCACCGCGCGGGCAGGTCGGCCAGCAGGGCGGGGCTGGTCGAGGAACCGTGCAGGGCCAGCAACGTGGCCGCGGTGGCGGTGAGTTCCGCGGCGGCCTCGGTGTCGAGGCGGCGTACCGGGGCGGGGCAGGTGGGCACGGTGGCACCTTCCGGGCAGGCAGGAGGAGCGCGGGCATGCGGCATCGCCGCACCGGCTTGAGGGGGGTGACGGGAGAAACGCGAGTGGCGTCGGTCCGGCGCGGCTCGGGCTGCCGGACACCAGGAACGTAACAACGACTGTGAGGTAAGGCAACCCTCACTCGTATGATTGTCTACATTTACGTAGTCTCAGTTCCATCGGTGCGTACACCCGGCGCACTGCGTCAACACCCCAGGTCAGCGCCTTGGTTGACGAGATCCCGAGCATGGCCGGATCTCATGTGCGCCCCGTCGCGCGGCTTGCGAAAGCCTCAGAACTTAGGATAGGTAACCCTAAGCACATCAAGCTCAACCCGGAATCGAGGAACGAACGTGGGCGTCACCAGACGACAGCTGCTGTGGGCCGGTGCCGGTTTCGGGGTGGCCGGTACGCTCGCCGCCTGCAGCAGCGGCACGGGCGGGTCCAAGGACACCGCGTCGACCGGCACGGTCTCCGAACAGCCCCGCACCGGTGGCACCCTGAAGATCGGCGCGCTCGGCAAGGCGTCCGCCGTCACCCGTGACCCGCACGGCACCCAGGCCAACGAGAGCGACTACCTGATCATCAGTCTGCTCTACGACACCCTGGCCGTCCCCGGGGACACCACGAACACCGCCCCGCGGCTGGCCGCCTCCTGGAAGCCCTCCGAGGACCTGAAGACCTGGCGCTTCACCCTCGTCGACGGCGCGAAGTTCCACGACGGCACCCCGGTCACCGCCGACGACGTGGTCTGGTCGCTCCAGCGCCTGCGCAACACCCCCGCCGGCAAGAGCCGCCTGCCCGGCATCCAGCCCGAGGGCATCAGGGCCGAGGACGCGAAGACCGTCGTCCTGGTCTCCGACTACCCCAACGCCGACCTGCCGCTGCAGACCCGGCTCACCACCTTCGTGCTGAAGAAGGACACCAAGGACGACGCCCTCGCCGGCGCGCCCGGCACCGGCCCCTTCAAGCTCGACTGGTACCGCGACGGCAACGCCCGCCTGGTCCGCAACGACGACTGGTACGGCGGCAAGCCCCCGCTGGACGCCGTCGAGGTGCGGATCTTCGAGAGCCCGCAGGCCATGGCCAACGCGCTGCTGGCCGGTCAGATCGACGTCGCCTCCAACGTCGGCGCCGTCGCCGCCCGTACCGCCGAGGCCCGCAAGGACGTCCAGATCCTGCGCCGCGGCAACGACATGGCGATGCCGATCGTCATGCGCACCGCCGACGGCCCGTTCGCCGACGTCCGGGTCCGTGAGGCGCTGCGCCTGGCCGTCGACCGCGACGCCATGGTCAAGCAGGTGCTGTCGGGCTACGGCTCCGTCGGCAACGACATCCTCGGTACCGGCGACCCCGCGTTCGCCAAGGACATCCCCCAGCGCAAGCGCGACCTCGCGAAGGCCAAGCAGCTGCTCGCCGACGCCGGGTTCGACACCGCCAGGACGTACGACCTGGTCACCACCGAGGACATCGCGGGCCTGGCGGAGTCCGCGACCCTGTTCGCGACCCAGGTCCGCGAGGCCGGCGTGAAGATCAACGTGGTCAAGCAGGACTCCAAGATCTTCTGGGACGCCACCTGGCTCAAGGCCCCGCTCTACACCACCTACTGGGGCACCAACGACTCGGTGGTGTTCTTCGCCTCCAAGACGATGCTCTCCGACGCCGGCCAGAACGAGGCCGGCTGGCAGGAGCCCGCGTTCGACGAGCTCTACCGCAAGGCCATCGGCACCGCGGACGCCACCGAGCGCGGCAAGGTGCTGCACCAGCTCCAGGAGATCGAGTTCGCCAAGTCCGGCTACCTGCTCTGGGGCATGGCCGACGGCATCGACCTGGCCGGCTCCGCCGTCCGCAACCTGCCCAAGCTCCCTGGCTACGGCCGCGTCCAGCTCGAAAAGACGTGGCTGGCGCGTTGAGTGACACCCCGACAGCCGGGGGCGCCCCGGCGCCCCCGGCGTCCGCCGACGCCGCGCCGCCGGCCGCTCTCGGGCGGGCCGCGCGGCTGATCGCCAAGCGCCTGGTCCTGCTGGGCCTCCTACTGGCCGCCGTCTTCGCCGCGGTCGCCCTGCTCCCCGGGGACGCGGCCAACGCCACCTCCGAACGCGGCGAGACCGCGGCCGACATGGCCGCGCGCCGCGCCGCGCTGGGCCTCGACCGCCCGCTCGCCGTGCGGTTCTGGGACTGGATGAGCGGCCTGCCCACCGGCGACCTCGGCACCACCGCCCACGGACAGCCCGTCACCGCCGTGCTGTCCGGCCCCTTCCCCAACACCCTGCTGCTGGGCGGCCTGGCGCTCGCGGCGAGCATCCTCGGCGCGCTCGCCCTCGGCTGCTGGACGGCGCTGCGCCCCGGCGGCCGCGCCGACCGTGCCGTCGCCGTGCTCGCCACCGCCGCCTTCGCCGTCCCCGAGTTCGTCCTCTCCATCGGCCTGCTGCTGGTGCTCTCCCAGTGGACCGGCTGGCTGCCCGCCGTCACCCTCACCGGGGCGGACGGCGCCCCCGCCTCCTGGGACATGCTCGTGCTGCCCGCCCTCGCCCTGGCGATCCCGCAGATCGGCTGGAACACCCGGATCGTGCGCGGCGCGCTCGCCGACCAGGCCGCCCTGCCGCACGTACGCGCCGCCGTCCTCGACGGTCTGCCGCGCCGACGCGTCCTCACCCACCACATGCTTCCCGGCGCCCTGCCCGCCGTCGCGGTCGCCGTCGCCACCTCCGCCGGCATGCTGCTGGGCGGCGCCGTCGTCGTCGAGACCCTCTTCAACTACCCCGGGATCGGCGCCGTCCTCGCCGGCGCGATCGCCGACCGCGACACCCCCCTGGTCGCCGGCGTCGTCGCCGCCACCGGAGCCGCCATCAGCACGCTGCTCCTGCTCGCCGACCTGATCCGCGACCGCGTCCTGGGAGCCCGTCCGTGACCAGCGCCCCCACCGCCCCCGCCCCCCGCCCCGCGGCGGGCCCGCCCCGCGCCACCGGCCGGCGCCGCCGCGCCGCCCTGCGCGCCGCGCCCGCCGGCCTGTTGGTGCTGCTCGCCCTGACCGGCCCGCTGCTCGCCCCGCACGCCGTCGACCAACCGGTCACCGCACCCTACGCCGCCCCCGACGACGCCGCCGCCCTCGGCGGTGACCAGCTCGGCCGGGACGTCCTCAGCCGCCTGCTGCACGGCGGCGCGCCGCTGATCGCCACCGCGCTCGGGGTCGCCGTGGTCGTCACCGGCGCCGCCGTCGTCATCGGCGTCCTCGCCGCGCTCCGGCCGCGCCTGGGCCGGCTCGTCGAGCGCGCCGCCGACCTCGCCATCCTGCTGCCCCCGGTCCTCGGCATCATGCTCGTCGCCCTGGCCTGGCCCGTCGACGGACGCCTGCCGGTGGCCGCCGCGGCCACCGTCCTCGGCATCCCCTACGCCGTGCGCATCGTCGCCGCGGCCGCCGCGCCCATCGCCGCCACCGGCTACGTCGAGGCCGCGGCCGCCGGCGGTGAGCGCCTCTGGTACCTGGCCGCCCGCGAGGTGCTGCCCAACCTGCGCGCCACCGTGCTCGCCCTGTTCGGGCTGCGCTTCGTCGAGGGCGTCTACGTCGTCTCGGTCGCGGCCTTCCTCCAGCTCGGTCCCCAACCACCGGAAGCCGACTGGGCCCTGATGATCCGTGAGAACGCCGCCGGCATCATGCTGAACCCCTGGGCCGTCGCCGCGCCCTGCCTGGCCATCGGCCTGCTCGCGGTCAGCGTCAACCTCGCCGCCGACGCCCTCGCCCCCGCCCGGACCACCCCGGAGACCGCGCTGTGAGCACCACCTCGCCCGACGACCGCGCCGTGGCCTCGCCCTCGCCCTCGCCCTCGCCCTCGCCCTCGCCCTCGCCCTCGCCCTCGCCCGACGACCGTACCGAGGACACCACCGCGGCCGGTTCCTCCCCCGTCGCCGCCCGGGTGAGCGGCCTGTCGATCGCCCTGCACGACACCCCGCTGCTCGCGGACGCCTCGCTCACGCTCCGGCCCGGCCGCGTCCACGCCGTCACCGGCCCCTCCGGGGCGGGCAAGACCACCCTGCTGCACGCCCTGGTCGGCGCGCTCCCCCCGGGCGCGCGGGTCACCACCGGCGGCGTCGACGTCCTGGGCCACGACGTCCTCGCCCTCCCGCCCGACCGCCTGCGGGAGCTGCGCCGCCACCGGCTCGCCTTCGTCGGGCAGGACCCGGGCTCCGGCCTCAACCCGCGGATGCGGATCGGCCGACTCATCACCGAGACCGCCGCCGACCGCGGTCGCACCGCCCTGCCCGACCTGCTGCGCCAGGTCCGCCTCCCCACCGACGAGCAGCTCGAACGCCGCCGCGCCGCCGCGCTGTCCGGCGGACAGCAGCGCCGCGTCGCGCTCGCCCGCGCCCTCGCCCGGCGCCCCGACATCCTCCTCCTCGACGAACCCACCGCCGGCCTCGACCCCGCCCTGCGCGACGACATAGCCGACCTGCTGCGCGACATCGCGGCCCGCGACCACCTCGCCGTCGTCTTCTCCAGCCACGACCCGGCGTTCGTCGCCCGCTGCGCCGACGACACCCTCGACCTGCGTCCCGCCGGCCGTCCCGGCACCCCGGCCGCGCCCCCCGCGGCAGCGGTCGGCCCGCGCCGGGACGCCACCCCCGGCGGTACCCCGGCGGCCCGCGCCGACGGCGGGAGCCCCGTGCTGACGGTCCGCGCGCTGGTCGCCCACACCGGTACCGGACGCGCCCGGCGCCAGGTCCTGTCCGGCGTCGACCTCGACCTCCGCCCCGGCACCCTGACCGGCATCACCGGTCCCTCCGGCTGCGGGAAGACCACCCTGGTCCGCACCCTGGCCGGCCTCCACCGGGCCAGCGGCGGCACCGTCGCCCTCGACGGCGAACCCCTCCGCGACTCCCACCTGCGGCGCAGCCGCGACCAGCGCCGCCGTATCCAGGTCGTCCCGCAGAACCCCCTCGGCGCCCTCAACCCCGCCCACACCGTCGGCGCCGCCCTCGCCCGGCCCCTGAAGCTGCACTTCGGGCTGCCCGCGGCGCGGTGCGACGAACGCGTCGCGGAGCTGCTCGGCTCGGTCGGGCTGCCCGCCGCCCACGCCGCCCGGTACCCGCACGAGCTCTCCGGCGGGCAACGCCAACGCGTCTCGGTGGCCCGGGCGCTGGCCGCCGAACCCGATGTCCTGCTGTGCGACGAGGTCACCTCGGCGCTCGACACCGGGACCGCCGCCGGCATCATGGCGCTGCTGGCCGGGCTACGAAGCGACCGGGGCCTCGCCGTCGTCCTCGTCAGCCACGACCTGCCGCTGGTCGCCGGCCACGCCGACGCCGTCCTCGCGCTCGACGGCCCAGTCCCTGCGGCGCTCGCGGGTCAGCACCCAGTCGTCGGTCCGGCGCGGAGCTGAGCGCGCCGCGCCGCCGCGGGCCGCGGTCGCGCAGACCCGCCGCAGCAGGGAGTTCAGCTGGATGCGCTCGCCGCGGGTCAGCGAGGCCAGCAGCTCGTCCTGCACGGCCGACGCGTCACTGTGCAGGATCTCCAGCGCGACCTGCCCGGCCGAGGTGAGTGTGAGGACTTCGTGCCGCCCGCCGACCTGGACGAACAGGGACTGCACCAGGCCCGCGGCCAGCAGCTCGTCGATCGTCCGCGCGGTGTCGTCGTCACCGGCCCCGCCGATCCGGTCGACGAGGTCGGGGCGGGCGTGCGGCCCCAACCGGGCCAGGGTGGAGAGGGCGGTCAGGTGGGCCGGGCTCATCCCGCGGAACTCCAGGCGCTCCGCGAGCAGGGAGTCGGCCGCCCGGCCGGCCGCCGACAGGAGGTGCACGGTCTGCTCGAAGGGACTCGACGATCCCTTCCTCCTGTCGTACACGTCGCATCCAATCACTGGGGGAGGGCCGCACCACCTCCGGCGGGGGTCCCGGGAACCACCGACGCCATGCCACGCTGCCGAACGCCGGTCACAAGTGAGGACCGCAGGACCCGCTCGCCCGCCGCGCCGAGCACGGCGCCGCGCTGCAAGGTGAACCGAGCCCACCATAGCCGGGCCGGCGCCATCGGTCTACATCGATGTCGTCCGTCGCCCCGGCGACCGGGCCCGCTCCCCCGCCGCGCCGCACCGCCCCTGACCACCGTCCCCCTCAGCGTCCCCGGACCGCCGCCGCCGCGTACTCCACGTACTCGTGCAGCCCGTACGCCAGCCCCAGGCTCACCAGCGTCACCGCCGTCACCGCCGTCAGACAGACCGCGCCGACCCGCCGCGCCCGCCCGCGCGGCCGGACCGGCACCGCCCCGAGCAGCGCCTCGACCCGCCGCGGCACCGGTCCGGCGCTCACCGACGGGAGCGGGTTGCGGCCGCCGCCCGCCCGTGCGGTGGCCGACCCGGCCAGCGCCGCCCGCGCGATCGCCGTCGCCGCCAGCCGCCGGTCACCCACCGAGCGGGCCGCGGCCTCGTCCGCCCACCGCTCCAGGTGGAACGGCAACGCCTCCCGCAGGCCCCGCAGTGCCGGGTGCACCCCGGCGGCGAGGTCGGTGACCGCGGACAGCAGGTGGTGGTGGCCCGCCAGGTGGGCCCGCTCGTGCGCGAGGAGCACCTCGCGCTCCGCCGGACCGAGCGCCCGCACCATGCCGGTGGTCACCACGACCCGGCCGCGGCGGCGGCGGAAGCCCGGCAGGGCGAACGCCTCCGCGTCCTCTCCGGGCACCACCAGCACATCGCCGTCGGCCACCCCGTCCCGGGTCGCCGCCCAGGCCCGTGCCAGCAGCGCGCGGTGATCGAGCCACCGGCGCACCAGCACCACGGCCTGGAGCAGCAGCAGCACCCCGGCGACGCAGGACAGCGGCACGGCGGCCGGCCACTCGGTCAGCACGCGCGACAGCGGGATCCGCTCCAGGGCGGCGAGGAACGGCACGTGGAACAGCGCGACCAGGGCTGCCACCGTCCCGCCCGCCAGCAGGACGGCCGCACCGGTCAGCGCCACGCACGCCTCGCGCGGCGGCAGCAGCGCGGCCAGCCGGCGGGCGGCCGCCGTCGCCGCCCACGGGGCCGCCGTCGCCAGGACGACCAGGGCCAGGAAGACGGTCATTCGCGGTCCTCGGATTCCCTCAGGAGGCGCCGCAGCACCTCCTCGTCTCCTTCGGAGAGCGCCGACACGAACCGCTTCAGCACCAGCTCGCGCCGCGGGTCGCTCTCCAGCTCCCGGCGCATCCGGCCGGCCACCAGTCCGGCGGCGTCGGCGACCGGCGCGTAGGCGAAGCCCCGCCCGGGACGGCTGCGCTCCAGCGTCCCGTTCTCGTGCAACCGGCTCAGGACCGTCGCCACCGTCGTCCGGGCCAGTCCCCGGTCGAGCGCCTCGTTGACCTCCTGCGCCGTCAACGGCCGGTCGGCCGCCCACAGCACGGCCAGCACGTCCGCGACCAGCTCGCCGTGCGGCCGTCTCGGATCCCGGCTGTCGTCCCGGCTCCCGTCCACCATCTCCCGCTCCCTGCCGCGCCCCCGGATAGGCGTGCAGCGAACCCGGCGATGCCTCTGCCCCACCGGGTTCGGCCGCGCGAACGCGGGCGGTCCGATCGGATGTTCGTAAGGTATGCCTCAGCTCACTGTACTGGTCGGGCGTGCCGCCCCTCGTCCCACGCCGCGCGGCCGGGCCGGCACGACGCCCTCCCCGCGGACCCGGCGCTCCCCCGCCGGTGCGCAGGGCGCGCGCGGCCCGGCCGGTGATCCGGTGCGCCGTGGGTGCGCCCTGCCGCGCACCCACGGCCAGTGGCTCACTGGGCACCTGCCGGGAGCGCGGAACGAAGGAGTGGCAGTGCTGGAGGAAATGCCGCCGCGAGCGGGCCAGGTGCCCTCCGCCGTGGGCCTGCCCTCGGGCCGGAGTGTGCTGTCGGTGCACGTCGCCAGGCTCGGCGCGGCGCCGGTCCGGGCGCTGAACCCCGACACCGTCCACCTCGCGGCCAGCACCATGAAGGTGGCCGTCCTCGCGGCACTGCACCGCAGCGGACTGGATCTCGACGCCCCGGTACCGGTGCACAACTCGTTCGCCTCGGCCGCCTACGGGCCCCGGTTCGGCGTCCTGCGGGAGCGGGACGACGACGCCGGCCCCTGGCAGGCGCTGGGGACGGAACGGACCCTGCGGTGGCTGTCCGAACGCATGATCGTCCACTCGTCGAACCTGGCCACCAACCTGTGCCTCGCCCACGTCGGGCTGGACGCCGTCGCCGAGGTCTGGCACCTGGCCCGGGCCCGGTGCAGCGTCACCGGCCGCGGCATCGACGACGCCGGCGCCCAGGCGGCGGGCCTCACCAACCTGGTGACGGCCGCCGACCTGGCCCGGCTGCTGCGCCTGCTGCCGCCGGAGCCGCTCGACGTGCTGGCCGCCAACGCGCACCGGGTCGACCTCGCCGCCGGCCTGCCACCCGGTACCCGGATCGCCTTCAAGAACGGCTGGCTCCCCGGTGTCCGGCACAGCGCGGGCATCGTCTACCCGGCGGACGCGCCGCCCTACGGCATCGCGGTCTGCTACTCCGGCCCGCTGGCCGGCGGGAACGCGGTCGACGACCCGGCCGCCCGACTGCTGGCCCGGATCTCCGCCGGCTACTGGGCCCGGCGGCACTCCCTGGCGCCGGGCACCTCCCACTGACCGACCGGCCGGCCGCCCACCGGGTCCGCGCGCCCGGAGCCGGCCGCGGCGACCGCGTTCCCCGGCGGTACCGGTCGGTGACCGGCCCCGGCGCCGAACGGGGCACCGGGGCCGGCGGGAGTCAGCCGGGCGTCAGCGCCCCTGGAGGGACTTGACGTTGTCGCCGAAGGTCCAGCCCTTCGAGCCGTCCCAGTTGGCCGACCACGTCATGAGCCCCTTCAGCGCACCGCCGAAGGCGTTCCACGACTGGCTCACCAGGCTCGGCGCCATGTAGCCGCCGCCCGCGCCGGGCTGGGCCGGCAGACCGGGCACCTGCTTGTCGTACGGCACCTTGATCGTGGTGCCCTGGATGACCAGACCGTTGTTCAGGCAGGTGGTCTGCGCCGTGAAGCCCTGGACGGTACCGGCCTGGTAGGAGTCGCCGGAGCAGCCGTACATGCTGCCGTTGTAGTACTGCATGTTCAGCCACCACAGGCGGCCGTTGTCGACGTACTTCTTGATGATCGGCAGGTAGGAACCCCAGATCGACCCGTAGGTGACGCTTCCGCCGGTGACGTACGCGGTCTCGGGGGCCATCGTCAGGCCGAAGCCGGCCGGCATCTGGGCCAGCACGCCGTCGATGATGCGGATCAGGTTGGACTGGGAGGCGGACAGCGTGCTGATGCTGCCGCTGCCGGACAGCCCGGTCTCGATGTCGATGTCGATGCCGTCGAAGTTGTACTTCTTGAGGATCGGGACGACGGTCGCCACGAACTTGTCGGCGACGGTGCTGGAGCTGAGGTCGATGCCGGCGGCGGCGCCACCGATCGACATCAGCAGGGTCGCCCCGGCCGCCTTCGCCTGGCACATCTCGGCCGGGGTGGAGACCTTGACGCCGGCGTCCATGCCGTCCTGCCACAGCACGGTGCCGTCCGAGAGGATCACCGGGAAGGCGGCGTTGATGACGTTGTAGCCGTGCGCGGCGATCCGGCTGTCCGTGATGGGCACCCAGCCCATGCCGGGGTGGACGCCGTTCGCGGCGCCGTCCCAGTTCTCCCAGTAGCCCTGCAGGACCTTGCCCGCCGGCTTGGGCTTCGTGGGGCAGGTGTCACCCGGCGGCGTGGTGGTCGGCGGGGTGGTCGTGGGCGGGGTGGTCGTGGGCGGGGTGGTGGTCGGCGGTGTCGTGGTCGGCGGTGTCGTGGTGGGCGGCGCGGTGGTCGGCGAGGGGCTGGTGCCGCCGGGCCCGGCCAGTGCCACGTCGTCCGCGTAGAACGCGGGCTGCCCGTACCACCCGTGCAGGTAGACCGTCACCGAGGTGGTGTTCGCCCCGGTGCTGAAGGCGACGTTGAGCTGGCTGTACGCCGGGCTGCTCGCCGTCCAGGTGGACGTGGTGCCGGTGATGCCGGTGCCGGTGGCGCCCAGGTAGACGTAGCTGCCCTGGACGTAGGCGCTCAGCGAGTACTGGGAGTTGGGCTGCACGCTGATGGTCTGGGCGCACTGGGCGGTGTCCTGGCCGGTCGGCGTGGCCTTGAGCGCGCCGGACCCGGCGTGCACCGGACTGGCGACGACCGCGCCGGAGCCGCCGGAACACGTCCAGTCGGAGAGTCCGCTCTCGAAACCGGGGTTGGCCACCAGGTTGGGGACGGCGGCTCCGGCCGTGACGGCTCCGACGGCGGCGATGCCGGCACCGATCAGGGCGGCGGCGCTCACCCCGGCGACGGTGCGCCGCAGGGCGGCCGGGCCGCGTTCGGCACGGCCGGACCGGTGGGCCCGGACGGCGCGTTCCACGGTCGCCCGCTGCGCGCGGGCGGCTCCGAGCGGCTCGCCGCCGGCGCGGCCTGGCTCGGGACTGGGGCTGACCTCGCCCGACAGGCGTGGCGTACGGGACCTCCGACGGAACATGCTGTGCTCCCTTCCCGCCGAGCGTCATGAACATGACCGACGCGTGGGGGCGTGACGCCCGGCTCTGGGTGAGGTGGGGACATGTGGGGCTGTGCCGGTCCGGATCGTAGAAGGGGCGGCGGGGCCAGTCAATAGGTCTGGACCAATTGCGAGCGGCATGCCCCGTCCGGACGGGCGCGAGGCACGGGACTCCCGCACCCGGAGGGGCCCTGACGGCCCGTCGAGAGTCTGCGGTCCGGGGTGGCCGGACGAGGACGCCGGGCGGGCGGAACGGGCCCGACGCGATGACGGCCGGAAATCGACGCGCCGACGGCCGGGGCCCGGAGCGATGACGGCCGAAGTGTCAGCCGAGCTCGGACCCGGCGGTGCCGAGGGTGTCGCGCAGCCACTGCTCGACCCCGGCCACGTGGATCGTGGCCCAGGCGTGCGCGAGGTCGGGGCGGCGGGCGGCGATGGCGTCGAAGATGGCGCGGTGCTGCTCCCGGGTCCGGGGGACCGCGCCCTCCTCGGTGAGGCCGCGCCAGATCCGGGCCCGGGTGGTCGGGCCGGACAGCCCGTCGATGAGCGAGCAGAGCACGGTGTTGCCCGAGCCCGCCGCGATTCTTCGGTGGAACTCGACGTCGTTGTCGATCAGCTCGTCGAGGGTCGCGTCGTCGCGCAGCGCCGCCAGGACCTCGCCGAGCGCGGCGATGTTCTCCTCGGGCATCACCCGGGCGGCCATCGCCGCGGCGGCGGGCTCCAGGATCCGGCGGACCTCCAGGAACTCCAGCACCGTGTCGTCCTGGTGGAAGTCGAGGACGAAGCCGAGCGCGTCCAGCAGCAGGTGGGGTTCCAGGCTGGTCACGTAGGTGCCGTCGCCCTGGCGCACGTCCAGCACCCTGATCAGCGAGAGTGCCTTGACCGCCTCACGCAGCGAGTTGCGCGACAGGCCGAGCCGCTCGGCGAGATCGGCCTCCTTGGGCAGGCGGGAGCCGGGGCGCAGCTCACCGCTGACGATCATGGCCTTGATCTTCTCGATCGCCTCGTCGGTGACTGGCACGGTGTTGCCTCCCTGTTCCTGATCTTCACAGCATAATCAGCTCGCCCCCCTGGGCCGAGGCCCCGTTCGCCGCCGAGGGCCGGGCCCGACCGGCAGGTACCGGGTGTCCGCGCACGGCCGTCGGCTCAGGCCGGCCGGCCGCCCGGAGCGGGGACGCCGAGGCCGTACACCCGGAGCGCGTTGCGGCGCAGCACCGCGTCCCGCTCGTCCGGGCCGAGCCCGTCCAGGAGTTGACCGGCGGTCCGGACGACCTCCGGGTAGCCGGCCCGCAGGGTGCACACCGGCCAGTCGGAGCCGAAGAGGAGGCGCCGCGGGCCGAAGGCGTCGAGGGCGGTCTCGGCGTACGGCCGGAGGTCCTCGGCCGTCCACCGGCCGGACGCGGCCTCGGTGACCAGACCGGAGAGCTTGCCCACCGTGTTGGGCAGGGCCGCCAGCCGGCGCAGCTCCCCCGCCCAGGGTTCGAGTGCCCCGGTGGCGACCGGCGGCTTGCCGAGGTGGTCGAGGACGAACGTCAGGCCGGGGAGGCCGGCCGCCGCGGCGGTGGCGGCGGGCAGTTGGCGCGCCGTGACCACGAGGTCGTAGGCGAGGCCCGCCCCGGCGACCGCGCGCAGCCCGCGCCGCACCTCGGGGCGGAGCAGCCACCCGGGGTCGGGTTCCTCCTGGACCTGGTGGCGGATGCCCACCAGCCGCTCCCCGCCGGGCTGTTCGCGCAGGGCGGCGAGCGCCTCGGCGACTTCGGGGGCGGTGAGGTCGGTCCAGCCGACCACGCCGGCGATCAGGCCGTCGCCGGCGGCGAGGGCCAGCAGTTCGGGGGTCTCCCCGGGGACGCAGACGGTCTGGACGACCACGGTCGCGGTCACGCCGGCGGCGCGGGCCCGGGAGGTGAACTCGTCGACGCCGAAGGAGCGGGCGAGCGGCGCGAGGGCCGCGCCGGTGATCCAGGGCTGCGGCCGCGCCGTGAGGTCCCAGAGGTGGTGGTGCGCGTCGATGATCCCGGGGCCGGTCACAGCTCCCACACCGCGGCGAGCCCGGCCGCGGCGCCGTCCTCGGTGTAGTCGTGCGCGACGTCGAGGAGTTGGCCCATCCGCGCCTGCCAGGCGACGTTGACCGGGAGCCGTTCCAGTTCGGCGAGCAGCTGGCCGTAGTCCTCGCATTCGAGCAGGTGGAACAGCTCGCGGCCGCTGCGCCAGATGGTCCAGGAGGTGACGCCGGCGGCACGGATGGCGGCGGTGAGTTCGGCCGGCACCGCGCGGTGCGCGGCCTCGTACTCCTCGATCCGGTCCTCGCGGACCCGCGTGTGCAGGGCGATCCTCATGACGGCTCCGGGTCGGGTCGGGTGGCGTCGACGATGATGACGTCCAGGACCCGGGGGCCGTGCACGCCCTCGACCCGGTCGAGTTCGATGTCGCTGGTGGCGGACGGGCCCGAGACGAAGGTCAGCGGCCGGGTCGGGTCGAGCCGGGCGAGGGCGTCGGGGACGTCGTCGGCGATCTGTCCGGCCCCGATGACGCACAGGTGGTAGTCGGGGATCAGGGTGAGGGCGCGGCGGCCCTGGCCGGGACCGGCGTCCAGCACGATGGTCCCGGTGACGGCGATGCCAGCGGCGGCGAGGGTGACGGCGCCGTCCAGGGCGTCCAACGCGGCGGTGTCCAGAGGTTCCTCGTGCCACTCCCGGTCGCCGGGCGGCAGCAGCTCGGCGGGGAAGCCGGCGGGCAGCGCCAGGCGGACGGCGGCCCGGGCGGTGAGGGCGGCGCCGATGGCGGACGGCAGGCCCGCCCGGTCGGTCCGGGTGACGGTGGCCCGGTAGTCGGCGACGCGCTCGGCGAACAGGGCGACGGTGTCCTCGCCCGGTGCGGTGCGGCCGCGGCGGTAGGCGCGCGGTACGGGGACGTCGTCCGGGGTCTCGGCGGCGGGGACGTCGGCGAGGGCCGCCCGGATGCGGCCGAGGACCGCTTCGCGGCTGCTCATCGTTCACCTTCCCGGTTCTCGCGCCACCAGGCGCGGAAGGACTCGGCGGGCGGCACGGGGGTGTCGCGGGAGTCGGACCAGCCGCGCAGCGGGCCGGGCAACCGGCCGATGCGCCCGTCCCGGGCCAGCAGCCGGCCCCCCGCGGCGGCGGCCCGCTGGGCCGCGGAGAGCAGCCGCGGCGAGTCGAGGACCCTGGCCGCGGCCTTCATGGCCAGGGCCTCCGGGTTCAGCGGACCGCGCCCGGCCTCGACCGCACGGGCACGCAGGTGCGCCAGGACCCGCGGGATGTCGATCTTCACCGGGCAGGCGTCGTAGCAGGCCCCGCAGAGGGTGGAGGCGAACGGCAGGGAGGCCGCCTGTTCGATGCCGACCAGCTGCGGGGTGAGGACGGCCCCGATCGGTCCGGGGTAGACCGAGCCGTAGGCGTGCCCCCCGGTCCGCTCGAAGACCGGGCAGACGTTGAGGCAGGCCGAGCAGCGGATGCAGCCGAGCACCTGCCGGCCGACCTCGTCGGCGAGGGTGTCGGTGCGACCGTTGTCGAGCAGCACCAGGTGGAAGGCGCGCGGGCCGTCGCCCTCGGTGGTGCCGGTCCAGGCGGAGGTGTAGGGGTTCATCCGCTCGCCGGTGGCGGAGCGCGGCAGCAGTTGGAGGAAGACCTCCAGGTCGGACCAGGTGGGGACGACCTTCTCGATGCCCATCACGGTGATCAGGGTCTCGGGCAGGGTCAGGCACATCCGGCCGTTGCCCTCGGACTCCACGACGACGACCGTACCGGTGTCGGCGACGGCGAAGTTGGCTCCGGAGACGGCCACCTTGGCACCGAGGAACCTGCTCCGCAGGTGCAGCCGGGCGGCTTCGGCGAGCTCGCGCGGGTCGTCGCCGAGTCCCTCGGGGGCGGGCCTGCCCCAACGGCCCATCTCGGCCACGAACAGGTCGCGGATCTCGGTGCGGTTGCGGTGGATCGCCGGGACGAGGATGTGCGAGGGCCGGTCGTCGCCCAACTGCACGATCAGCTCGGCGAGATCGGTCTCGTAGGCGGTGATGCCGGCCTCGGCGAGGGCCTCGTTGAGGCCGATCTCCTGGGTCGCCATCGACTTGACCTTCACCACCGTCCGCTCGCCGGTGGCCCGGACCAGCCCGGTGACGATCCGGTTGGCCTCGGCCGCGTCCGCGGCCCAGTGCACGGTACCGCCCGCCGCGGTGACGGACTCCTCCAGGCGCACCAGGTAGCGGTCCAGGTGGCGCGAGGTGCGGTTCTTGATCGCGGCGGCCGCGTCCCGCAGGTGTTCCCAGTCGTCCAGTTCGGCGGCGACCGCGAGCCGCTTGTCGCGGATGGTGGTGGTGGCCCGTCTCAGGTTGGCGCGCAGCTGGGTGTCGGCGAGGGCCTCGCGGGCGGCGTCGGGGAAGGACGGCGAGCCCAGCCACACCACGCCCCGCCCGTTCACCGGGTGCCTCCTTCGGTGGCGGCGAGGATCTCGGCCAGGTGCAGGGTCCGCACCGCGGCACCCTGCCGGGACAGTCCGCCACCGATGTGCGTCAGACAGGAGTTGTCGGCGGCGCACAGCACCTCGGCGCCGCTGTCGAGCACCGCGGCGTTCTTGTCGGCGAGCATCGCGGCGGAGGTGGCGGCGTTCTTGACGGCGAAGGTGCCGCCGAAGCCGCAGCAGGAGTCGGCGGCGGGGAGGTCGACCAGCTCGATGTCCTCGACCGCGCGCAGCAGGCGGCCGGGGCGGTCCCCGAGGCGCAGGCCGCGCAGCGAGTGGCAGGTGGGATGGTAGGCGACGCGGTGCGGGAAGCGGGCCCCGACGTCGGTGACCCCGAGCACGTCGGTCAGCAGTTCGGTGAACTCGTGGACCCGGGGGACCACCTCGGCGACCCGCCGCTGGAGCTCGGCGCCGCCGTACTCCCCGGCCAGCAGCGGGTGGTTGTCGCGCACCATGGCGGCGCAGGAGGCGGAGGGGGTGACCACCGCGTCGTACCCGGCGAAGGCCCGCGCGAAGCGGGCCACCAGGGGGACGGCCTCGGGGCGGTAGCCGGTGTTGAAGTGCGGCTGCCCGCAGCAGCTCTGCTCCGACGGGAACTCGACGGTGTGCCCGAGGCGTTCGAGCACGGTCAGCACGGCGCGGCCGGTGTCCGGGAAGAGCGTGTCGGTGACGCAGGTGATGAACAGGGCGATGCGCATCAGCTCGGCTCCGGAGGGGTCGGGACGTCCGCGGGCAGGAGACCACGCTCCTTGAGGTCTGCCCAGAGCGCGGCCGGTACGGGGTGGTGGAGCAGGGCGGCGGCGTCCCGGACCTCGACGGCGTCCCGGGTGCCGACCAGGACGCTCGCGACGGCCGGGTGCCCGAACGGGAACCGCAGGGCGGCGGCCCGCAACGGCACGCCGTACCGCTCGCAGACGGCCTTGAGCTCGGTCGCGCGGGCGAGCAGGTCGGCGGGGGCCTCGGTGTAGTCGAAGGTCGCGCCGGGGCGCGGGTCGGCGAGCAGGCCCGAGTTGAACACTCCCCCGATCACGACGCCGACGCCGCGCCGCTGGGCCAGTGGCAGCAGGTCGGCCAGTCCGCGCTGGTCGAGCAGGCTGTACCGGCCCGCCAGCAGGACCGCGTCGAGATCCGTCTCACGGAGGAAACGGACCAGCGGGTCGGCCTGGTTCATGCCGACCCCGATCGCCCCCAGGACGCCCTCGGCGCGCAGGCGTTCCAGTTCGGGGTAGGCCTCGCCGAGCGCCTGGTCGAGGTGGTCGTCGGGGTCGTGCAGGTAGGCGATGTCGATCCGGTCCAGGCCGAGCCTGCGCAGGCTGTCCTCGATGGACCGGCGCACTCCCCGGGCGCTGAAGTCCCAGCGCCGGCGGTGGCGGGCGGGCACCGCGAAGCCGTTGGCCAGGTCGTCGCCGCCGGCGGCGGGGGCCGGCTCCAGCAGTCGTCCGACCTTCGTGGACAGGGTGTACTCGTCCCGGGGCAGGGCGCGCAGCGCGTCGCCGAGCCGGCGCTCGGACAGGCCCAGGCCGTAGTGCGGGGCGGTGTCGAAGTACCGGACGCCGGACTCCCAGGCGGCGGCGACCGCCTCGGCGGCCCGCGCGTCGGTGACCGGGGTGAACAGGTTGCCGATACCGGCGGCGCCGAAGGCGAGTTCGGTGACCCGGACCGGAGAGCGGCCGAGGGGGCGGTGGCGCGGCGTCACGGGCGTGGCTCCGGTCGTGGTCGCAGGCCGGCCATGCCGCCGTCGACCGCCAGGGCGGTGCCGGTGACGCTCGCGGCCGCCGGGGAGGCGAGATAGGCGATGGCGGCGGCCACCTCCCGGGCGGTCACCAGGCGCCCGGTCGGCTGACGGCCGTTCAGCGCGGCGCGTTCGGCCGCCGGGTCGTCGGCGGCGTCCAGCAGGCGGGCGACCCACGGGGTGTCCACCGTCCCCGGGTTGACGCAGTTGACCCGGATGCCCTCCCGGACGTGGTCGGCGGCCATCGCCAGGGTGAGCGAGAGGACGGCGCCCTTGCTCGCCGCGTAGAGCGCGCGCCCGGGAAGGCCGGTGGTGGCGACGATGGAGCAGGTGTTGACCACGGAGGCGTCGGGCGAGCGGCGCAGGTACGGCAGGGCGGCGCGGGTGGTGCGGACGATGCCGAGCACATTGACGTCCAGGACGCGGTGCCACTGCTCGTCGGGGTTGTCCTCCACCGTTCCGGTGGCGCCGATGCCGGCGTTGTTGACCAGGATGTCGATCCCGCCGAGCGCTTCGGCCGCCGCCCGGACGGCCGGGCGCACCGAGCGGTCGTCGGCGACGTCCGCGGTGAAGCCGCGCAGCGGGCCGCGGAGCCCGCTCGGGTCGCGGTCGAGGACGGCGACGTCCGCGCCGCGCTCGGCGAGCAGTCGGGCGGTGGCCAGGCCGATGCCGGAGGCACCGCCGGTGACCAGGGCGGTGAACCCGTCGAGGTCGGCGGTCATCCCCGGTCCTCCGGGGCGGTCGGGGCGGTCGGGGCGATCGGGGCCGTCGGGGTGTCCTTCACGTCGGCCGGGTGCGTCGGAGCAGCCGGGTGCGTCGTCGGATCGGCCGCCCAGAACGCGCCGTTCGGGTAGCGGTAGGTGTCGATGGCGGACTGGTGCATGGTCGCGGAGAACCCGGGCGCGGTGGGCGCCCGGTAGTGGCCGCGGTCGATCACCACCGGATCGAGGAAGTGCTGGTGGAGGTGGTCGACGAACTCGATGACGCGGTCCTCGACCGTGCCGGACAGCCCGACGTAGTCGAACATCGACAGGTGCTGGACGAGTTCGCACAGGCCCACCCCGCCGGCGTGCGGGCAGACCGGGACGCCGAACTTGGCGGCGAGCAGCAGGATCGCCAGGTTCTCGTTGACGCCGGCCACCCGGGCGGAGTCCAGTTGCAGGACGTCGACGGCGCCGGCCTGGAGCAGCTGCTTGAAGACGATCCGGTTCGGCACGTGCTCGCCGGTGGCGACCTTGATCGGGTGGACCCCCCGCCGGATGGCGGCGTGGCCGAGCACGTCGTCCGGGCTGGTGGGCTCCTCGATCCAGTACGGGTCGAACTCGGCGAGGGCGTTGGTCCATTCGATCGCCTCGCCGACGTCCCAGCGCTGGTTGGCGTCGATCGCCAGCCGGATGTCCGGGCCGACGGCCGCGCGGGCGGCGCGGCAGCGGCGGACGTCGTCCGCGAGGTCGGCGCCGACCTTCAGTTTGATCTGGGTGAAGCCGTCGGCGACCGCCCGCTCGGCGAGTCGGGTGAGCTTCTCGTCGCTGTAGCCGAGCCAGCCGGGCGAGGTGGTGTAGGCGGGGTAGCCGCGGCGCAGCAGCTCGGCCGCCCGGTCGGGGCCGCCCTGCCTGCCTCTTCGCAGCAGTTCCAGCGCCTCGTCCGGGGTGAGCGCGTCCGTGAGGTAGCGGAAGTCGACCTGGGAGACCAGCCACGCCGGGTCGGCGTCGGCCAGCAGCCGCCACAGCGGCTTGCCCGCGCGCTTGGCGGCGAGGTCCCACACCGCGTTGACGACGGCGCCGACGGCCATGTGCATCACGCCCTTCTCGGGGCCGAGCCAGCGCAGTTGGCTGTCGCCGACGAGGTCACGGTAGAGGGAACCGGGGTCCTCGCACAGCTCGGTGACGGACCGTCCGAGGACGTGGGCGCGCAGCGCGTCGATCGCGGCGACCTGGACGTCGTTGCCGCGCCCGATGGTGAAGGCGAAGCCGTGGCCCTCGTCACCGCCCGCGCGGGTGCGCAGGACGACGTAGGCGGCGGAGTAGTCGGGGTCGGGGTTCATCGCGTCGGACCCGTCCAGGTCCCGCGAGGTGGGGAAGCGGATGTCGTAGGTGTCGACGGCGGTGATCCGTGCCGTGGTCGCGGACAACTCGGTGCCTTTCACGCCTGGGAGAAGGTCTGGCGCTGCGTGCCGAGGCCGTCGATCGCGAGTTCGACGGTGTCGCCGGCGCGCAGGTAGGGCCGGCCGGGCAGGCCCAGCGCCACGCCGGCCGGGGTACCGGTGTTGATGACGTCGCCGGGCCGCAGAACCATGTACTGACTGAGGTACCAGACCAGGTACGGCACATCGAAGATCATGTTCTTGGTGTCGCCGTTCTGCCGCGGCTCGCCGTTGACGGCCAGGCGCAGGCCGAGCGAGCCCACGTCGCCGGCCTCGTCCGGGGTGACCAGCCAGGGCCCGAGCGGATTGAACGTCTCGCAGGACTTGCCGAGGTCCCACTGGGCGGAGTAGTCCAGCTGGAACTCCCGCTCGGAGACGTCGTTGCTGATCGCGTACCCGGCGATGTGGTCGGACGCCTCGGCCGGGCTCGCCAGGTAGCGGGCCTCGCGGCCGATGACGACGGCGAGTTCGACCTCCCAGTCGGTCCTGGTCGAGCCACGCGGGATCAGCACCCGGTCGTAGGGGCCGACCACGGTGGCGGCGTCCTTGAGGAAGACCACCGGGCGGTCGGGGACGGCCACCCCGGTCTCCTCGGCGTGGTCGCGGTAGTTGAGGCCGACGCAGACGACCTTGCCGGGACGGGCGACGGGCGCGCCGATCCGCAGCCCGGCCGGATCGAGGGGCGGCAGGCCTCCGGCGGCCAGGGCGGCGCGGACGCGGTCGGTCCCGTCCGCCGCGAGGAATGCCCCGTCGATGTCACCGGTCAGGCCCGAAAGGGCAAACACGCGGCCGTCCGGGCCCAGGACGGCCGGAACCTCTTCTCCCGCCGGTCCGATCCGCAGAAGCTTCATGTCTCGTCTCCCGTAGTCACTCCGGAGGCCGGGGCACTGCGCCGGCCAATACATCGGATGAATCGACAATGCCCCGACGATACGGAGCGGCCTTGCATAGCGCAAGAAGTCCTCCGATGTTTTCCCGGGCAGACCCCGGCGACCCTCTCATGGCGTCACCAAAGTTCGCAGCTCAGAGAGAATATGACGGCTCATCGGGCAGAGTTCGGCGCCGGGGATGTCACGGTTGGGAATCGTCCGAGGCTTCCTCTTGTCAGGCAGGTGTCAGGCTCGTAGGGTCCTCGATGTCGCAAACCATCCGATGACTAGCGGATGCGCGATCCGGTGCCGTCTGCCACTTCATCGCCGCGCCCGGGAACCGGCCTCCCTCCGGGCGAGGTCCGGACGGGGAAGCCGGCCTCACCCTCCCCGGCGCGCCGCCCGGGGACGGGCCGCCCACCCCTCCCGCCGCGCCGGCTCCCTCCCCGACGGCGACCGGTCCGTCCCAGCCAAGGAGATCAGCACCATGACGTTCCGCTCCTCCAGAATCGCGGCCACGGCCGCCGCCGTCGTCGTCCTGGCGGGGTTCGCCACAGCCTGCAACCGCGGCAGCTCCTCGGACTCCGCCGGTGGCGGCAAGCCGGCGCTCGGCATCGACCTGCCGCGCGCCGACTCCGACTTCTGGAACTCCTACGCGCAGTACGTCAAGCAGGACGCCTCCGCCCAGGGCCTGAACACCCTGCCGGTGAGCAACTCCCAGAACGACGTCACCAAGCTGGTCGCCAACATCCAGGTGTTCCGGAACACCGGCGCCAAGGCCGTGGTGATGGCCCCTCAGGACACCGGCGCGATCGCCTCCACCCTGGAGCAGCTGTCCGCCAGGAAGATCCCGGTGGTCAGCGTCGACACCCGCCCCGACAAGGGGAACGTCTACATGGTGGTGCGCGCCGACAACAAGGCGTACGGCACCAAGGCCTGCGAGTTCCTCGGCAAGCAGCTCGACGGCAAGGGCAAGGTCGCCGAACTCCAGGGCGCGCTCAGCTCCGTCAATGGGCGCGACCGCTCCGAGGCGTTCGCCGCCTGCATGAAGGAGAGGTTCCCCGGCATCGAGGTGATCGAGCTGGCCACCGACTGGAAGGGCGACGTCGCCTCCGCCAAGCTCCAGTCCACCCTGGCCGCCCACCCCGACCTCGGCGGCGTCTACCTGCAGGCCGGCGGGGTGTTCCTGCAGCCGACCCTCGCCCTGCTCCAGCAGAAGGGCCTGCTCAAGCCCGCGGGCCAGCCCGGCCACATCGCCATCGTCTCCAACGACGGCATCCCGCAGGAGTTCGACGCGATCCGCAAGGGCGACATCGACGCGACGGTGTCCCAGCCCGCCGACCTCTACGCCAAGTACGCCCTGTTCTACGCGCAGGCCGCGGCCGAGGGCAGGACCTTCCAACCCGGCCCCACCGACCACCAGTCCACCATCATCTCCCTGCCCAACGGCCTGGAGGACCAGCTCCCCGCCCCCCTGGTGACCAAGGAGAACGTCGACGACAAGAGCCTCTGGGGCAACACCGTCGGCAAGTAGGCCCCACCCTCCCGTGAACGGCGGCGCCTGCCGGGCGCCCTGCCACCGGCTCCCTGCCACCGGCCGCCGTTCACCGGAGCCCTCGGAGGGGAGACCGCCACCGGCGGGAGCCCTCGGAAAGGACACCCGCCATGGCGGACCCCAGCCCCGTCGTCGAGGCCGACGGGATCAGCAAGCGCTTCGGCGCCACCGTCGCCCTCAGCGACGCCCGCATCTCGGTCGCACCCGGCGAATCGCACGCCCTGGTCGGCCGCAACGGCGCGGGGAAGTCCACGCTCGTCTCCATCCTGACCGGCCTGCGGAGCCCCGACACCGGCACCCTGCGGTTCAACGGCGAGCAGGCCCCGGCCCCCGGCGACACCGACGCCTGGCGCGCCCGGGTCGCCTGCGTCTACCAGCGCTCCACCGTCATCCCCGCGCTCACCGTCGCCGAGAACCTCTTCTTGAACCGGCACGGCCTGAACCGGCACAGCCCCGACCGGCGCGGCGGCGGCGCGCTGCGCCCGATCAGCTGGAAACGGCTGCGCCACCGGGCCACCGAACTGCTCGCCGAGTACGGCGTCGACGTCGACCCCACCGCACGGGCCGAGGACCTGACCGTCGAGCAGCGCCAGTTCGTCGAGATCGCCCGGGCGCTGTCCTTCGGCGCCCGCTTCATCATCCTGGACGAACCCACCGCCAAGCTCGACGCCCGCGGCATCGAGCGGCTCTTCGACAAGCTGCGCTCGCTCCAGGAGCAGGGCGTGGCGTTCCTGTTCATCTCGCACCACCTGCGGGAGGTCTACGACCTCTGCACCACCGTCACCGTCTACCGTGACGCCCGGCACATCGTCACCGCCCCGGTCGCCGAACTCGGCCGGCTGGCGCTGGTGGAGGCGATGACCGGGGACGGCTCCGGAGCCGACGGGCCCGCGGTGACCGGGGACGGCACCCGGGCCGACGGGCCCACCTGGTCGGTGACCGACCGGGCGCGCCCCGACGGCGCCCCGCTGCTGGAGGTCACCGGCCTGAGCCTGGCCGGCGCCTACCAGGACCTGACCCTGACCGCGCGGGCCGGCGAGGTCGTCGGTCTGGCCGGCGCGGCCGCCAGCGGCAACGTCCGGTTCGGCGAGACCGTCGCCGGCCTGCACCGCCCGCAGTCCGGCACCGTCACCGTCGCCGGCCGGCCGGTGCGCACCGGGGATGTCCCCGCCGCCCTCGCGGCCGGCATCGGGTTCGTTCCCGAGGACCGGCACATCCAGGGCCTCGTCCCGCAGCGCAGCGTCGCCGAGAACGCCACCCTGACCGTCACCGACCAGCTCGGCCCGTTCGGCACCGTGCTGCCCTCGCGCACCCGGGCCTTCGCCCAGCGGATGATCGGCGAACTCGACATCAAGACGCCCGGCCCCGCCGGTCCGGTGTCCGCCCTGTCCGGCGGCAACCAGCAGAAGGTCGTCGTCGCCCGGGCGCTGGCCACCGGACCGCACGTGCTGGTCGCCGTCCGGCCCACCAACGGCGTCGACGTGAAGTCCAAGGAAGCCCTGCTCGGCACCGTCCGCGAGGTCGCCGAAGCCGGCCGGAGCGCCCTGATCGTGTCCGACGAACTCGACGACCTACGGGCCTGTGACCGCGTCCTGGCCATGTTCCACGGCCGCGTCGTCGCCGAGTTCGCCCCCGGATGGAGTGACGAACAGCTGGTCGCGGCCATGGAGGGCATGACCGGCCCGACCGACCCGAAGGAACACCATGTCTCCCACCACTGAGGTCCGCGCGCGACCGGCGCTCGCCGTCCCCGCGCCCGCCGGCCGCCGCTTCGAGCTCGCCCGCTACCGCGACCTGTCGCTCGTACCGGTCCTGCTCGTCCTGGGCGTCATCGGCTTCGCCGTCTCACCCGCCTTCCTCACCTCCGACAACCTCCTGGGCGTCGGTCAGCAGGCCACCGAGCTGAGTCTGCTCGTCCTGGCCGAGGCGCTGATCCTGATCGCCGGCCGGATGGACCTCTCCCTGGAGTCCACGATCGGGGTGGCCCCGGTCATCGCCGTCTGGCTGGTCCTGCCCGACCACGGCGCGCGCTTCAACGGCCTCGGGCTCTTCCCGTCCTGGACGGCCGTCCCGCTGTGCCTGGCGGTGGGCGCGCTCATCGGCGCGGTCAACGGCTTCCTGATCCTCAAGCTGCGCCTGAACGGCTTCATCGTCACCCTCGGCGCGCTCACCCTGCTCCGCGGCCTCCAGGTCGCCGTCTCCCAGGGCCAGTCGATCGTCAACCTGCCCGGCTCCTTCACCTACCTGGGCGGCGCCCGGTGGCTCGGCGTCCCGGCGGCGATCTGGATCTGCGCGCTGCTCTTCCTCGCCGGCGGGTGCGCGCTCGCCTGGCTGCGGCACGGCCGCGCCCTGTACGCGATCGGCGGCAACCCCGAGGCCGCCCGCGCGGCCGGCATCCGGGTCGACCGGATCACCTGGGTCGTGCTGATCCTCGGCGGTCTGGTGGCCGCCTTCGCCGGCGTCCTCTACACGGGACACTACGGCTCCGTCTCCGCCGACCAGGGCAACGGCTGGATCTTCCAGGTCTTCGCCGCCACCGTGATCGGCGGCGTCAGCCTCAACGGCGGGCGCGGCACCCTGTTCGGCGCGCTCACCGGTGTGCTGACCCTCCAGCTCGTGGTCAACGTGATGACCCTCGCGGGCGTGCCGCCGCTGTGGAACCAGTTCCTCAACGGCGCGATCATCATCGTCGCGCTGATCATCTCGCGCTTCGCCTCCGGCGAGAAGCAGGAGTGACCGGTCCCGGGCCCCGGGGGCCGGCCGGAGCGGCGCGACCCGCCCGGCCGGCCCCCGGCCGTGCCGCTCCGGCCCTCCGCTCAGCCCCTCGCTCCCCCGTCCCCTCCTCCTCTCGTGCCCCCGTCCCGCCGCAGGCCCGAACACCCGACCACAGGAGGCGACCACCATGGGGGTGACCGACGAGGCCATCGAGCGGATCAAGGACATGATCGTCTCCGGCACCCTGCAGCCCGGTGCCCGCCTCCCCAACGAGGCCGACCTCGCCGACCAGCTCGGACTGTCGCGCAACTCGCTGCGCGAGGCCGTACGGGCGCTCACCGCGATGCGGATCCTGGTCCCCCGGCAGGGCGACGGCACCTACGTCTCCGGTCTGGAGCCGCACCTCCTGCTCGAAGCCATGGCCTTCGCCGCCGACGTCTCCCACGGCCGCACCGCCCACCAGCTCCTCCAGGTCCGGCGGTTGCTCGAACCCCAGGTGACCGCGCTGGCCGCCGGACGGCTCACCGAGGACGACCTGCGGACGCTGCGGGACATCCTCGACCGCAGCGCCGCGGACATCGGCATCGAGGCGTTCGTCGAGCTGGACATCGAGTTCCACCGGACCATCGCCGACGCCGTCGGCAACCCCGTCCTGTCTACCCTGCTCGGCATCCTCTCCACCCACACCCAGCGGCTGCGCATCGTGCGCGGCACCCTCCCGCCGCCCTCGGGCGGGGGCGCCGCGGTCTCCCCCGCCCGGGAACAGGCCCACCTGGAGCACGAGGCCATCTGGCGGGCCCTGGTCGACCGCGACGCCCAGCGCGCCGCCAGTGCCAGCACCGTGCACGTCGCCGCCGTCGAGGACTGGCTGGCCGGCGGAACCACCACCGACCCCCGGGGCCCCGGCAGCACCGCCTGACAGCGGTCCGCCGAGGCCCCGGACCCCGCGCGCCTCACCTCCCGATGCGGCGGCCCCTACCACCCAGGACGTTCTGACCCATGAAAAGCCGAACCATCCGGACCACCTGCTCGGGCGGCATCGTCGTACTCCTCGCCGGGTGCCTCACCGCCTGCGGAGGCTCCGACGGCCCGAGCAGTTCGCGACGGCAGATCGGTATCGACATCCCCCGCACCGACTCCGACTTCTGGAAGGCGTACGCGACCTACCTCCAGCGGGAGATCGACGACCGGCAGTTGGACGTCCTGCCGCTGACCCACTCCAACGGCGACGAGGCGAAGTTCACCGCCAACATCCAGTCGCTGCAGAGCCGCAACCCCAAGTCCATCGTCATGGCGCCGCAGAACACCGTGACCACCGACGTGACGCTCTCCGGGCTGTTCGCCGCCAACATCAACGCGATCAGCGTGGACACCGAACCGGAGCACGGCAACGTGTACATGGTGGTGCGCACCGACAACAAGGCCTACGGGACCAAGGCCTGCCAGTTCCTCGGCAAGCAGCTCGGCGGCAAGGGCAAGGTCGCCGAACTCCAGGGCGCGCTCAACTCCGTCAACGGCTACGACCGCTCCGAGGCGTTCTCGACCTGCGTGAAGCGCAACTTCCCCAAGATCCAGGTCATCGAGCTGCCCACCGACTGGAAGGGCGACGTCGCCGCCGCCAAACTCCAGGCCACCCTCGCCACCCACCCCGACCTGAACGGCATCTACCTGCAGGCCGGCGGGGTGTTCCTGCAACCCACCCTGGACGTCCTCCGGCAGAAGGGCCTGCTCAAGCCCGCGGGCCAGCCCGGCCACATCACCATCGTCTCCAACGACGGCATCCCGACCGAACTCGCCGCCATCCGCGAGGGCCAGATCGACGCGACGGTGTCCCAGCCCGCCGACCTCTACGCCAAGTACGCCCTGTTCTACGCGCAGGCCGCGGCCGAGGGCAGGACCTTCCAACCCGGCCCCACCGACCACCAGTCCACCATCATCTCCCTGCCCAACGGCCTGGAGGACCAGCTCCCCGCCCCCCTGGTGACCAAGGAGAACGTCGACGACAAGAGCCTCTGGGCCAACCAGACCACGGGCTGACACCCGCCGCCGGCGCTGCCGCGGCCCGTCCTGGTGCCTGAGACACCAGGACGGGCCGCGGACGGGCCGGGCGGGGGCCGCGACCGGCCCGCTAGCCGACGGCCTGGTACTCGCCGTTCTCGACGCGGAAGATCTCCCGGGCCTTGCAGAGCAACTGCAGGTCACGGCGGACGGTACGCGGGTCCGGACGGGGCAGATAGGTCTCGCGGGCCCGCTTCCAGTCCCAGCTGCCGCCGTCCTTCCGCATGATGTCCAGGAGGCGCTGCCGGCGTTCGATCGCCGAGGCGGGTGGGGTTCGCTCGTCACTCATGGGGACATTCTCCCGCATCCCGGTGACCGGCCGGCACAGGGGCACCGGCCGCCCCGACCGGAGGACCTCCGCACCGGGACCGTCCGGCTACGCTCGGTGGCACGGGTTCAGCGCGGATCGACGATCTCCGGCGCGAAGACCGTCCCCAGCGGCTCGGGGCCCACGTACTGCTGGCAGTTGCACGGCCGCGGCTCGTAGCTCAGGGGCCTGCGCTCGGCGTCCCAGGCCGTCGGGGCCTCGACCACCTCGTGACACCTGCCCCGCTTGTCGTGCTTGGCCAGGTGATGGGTACACCCGCAGACGGGCTCCGGCGGGCGCTTCGCCGCGTCGAGTGCGAGCTGGCGCCGCTCGGCCACCTGTCCCAGTTCCACCTTCCGCTCGTGCCGCGTCTTCAGCGCGCCCCGGACGGTGTCACCGACCCATCCCCCACCGATGATCACGGCCGGGATCACTGCCCATATCCAACCGCCCATGCCTCTACCCCCGTTGTTCGACCGACGCCACAGCCTACGGCCCGCACGACCCGGGCGGCCCCGGCGGTCGGCGAGAACCGTCCGCACGGCGCCACCGGACCTCCGTCGCACCCGTGCGCCGGCCTGTCCCACGGTGGAGCCGCGGCCGGGGACGCCCACCGGCCGACCGGCCGAGGCCCGGCCGCCGGTTCACCCATCCTCTACAGTCCTGTAGATTCCGGCTGGCAGCGTCGGCGCCATGACCGGTCCGGCCTCAGTCGACCGCACACAACGGGGGAGCCGCATGGATCGACCGCCAGACATCCCGCGCCAGGACCGGGCCGACTACGAACACGTCCTGAACCGCGCGCTCGCCGACCCCGGCGTACGGTCCGCGCTGCGGAAGGCGGGGGCCGGGGCACCGGGCACCGAACGCCTCCGAGCGCTGGCCCGCGGCTCCACGGCCGTGATCACCGCTGCGGCGAGCACGGAGTTCGAGCGGTACGTCGAGATCCGCCTGTCGCCGGGCCGACCAGCCGCGGACCGGCCGGAGTCGTCCCCCGCCCGGGAGCGGGCCGCCGGGGTGGCGGGCGTACTGGCCTCGCTCATTCCGATCCTCGCCGGCACGACCGCGGCCATCCTCTACCTGCTGGGGGTCGTCCTCGGCATGGCGGAGTCCCGGCACGGGCTGGAGGACTTCCTGACCTCCGCCGCCATGGCGGCCGCGGTGGTCGCCGGGCTCAGCCTGACGTTCGGGCTGTGCGGCCTCCTCGTGACGGCCTCGCGTGGACGAGCCGCCGTCGCTCCATCGGATCCGTCGGGCCGACCCACCGGCAGGACGGGCACCGACACCGAGCGCGCACGCGAGGACTGGCTGACAGCCCTGCTGGACCGCGGGATGATCCCCTTCCTCCTCGGCCAGGTGAACACGGCCCCCGACGGCCTCACCACCGACCGGGTCCACCGCCCCGGCCGCACGAGCCCGGCCCTCGGCCGCCAGGGCCTCGACCTCGACTGACCGGACGGCCTCACGGGCCGGGCGACGACGCGTCGGCGGGCCCCCTCGGCGCCACCGACGACCACCTCGCTCATGACTACCGAAGACAACAGGAGATGTGATGAAGGCACGGATACTCGCGAGGATCGCGCCCGCCGTGGTGGCCGCGGGGCTGCTGCTGGGCCCGCCGGCCACCGCCGGAGCCGCTCCCGCCGCCACGCACGCGGCCGCGGCGACCACCCGGGCCGCGCAGCCCGACCCGGGCCGGACGGTGGACGGAGCACCCGTCCGCACCGGGTCGCCCGCACCGAGCACGGCCCACGGTGCCGCACTCGCCGCCGGCGACAAGAAGGACGACAAGAAGAAGGGCGGCTTCTTCAAGAAGCTCGGCATCGCCGTGATCGTCGTCATCCTGCTGATCGTGTTGTTCGTGATCGGGCTCATCGTCGCGATCGTGTTCGCGATCCGGGCGATCTTCCGCCGCCGGACGGCCTGACCCGGAGGCCGAGCGGGTGACCGGTGGCGCTCCTGCCCCAGCCCCGGGCAGGAGCGCCACCGTCGTGCGCGGGCCCCGCCCCGGACGTCCGCGAGGCCCGGGGCGGGGACGACGGACGACCGTCGCCCGGATCCCCTTCCCCCGCCCGACCCAGCACTCCCGCCGGCTCGGGAATGACCATGACCGCCGGTCAGCGCACCCGTCCGCGCGGCTTCAGGGGGAGGGCGGGGAGCTCCGGGGCGCGCAGGCGGGCGCCGTCGTAGCCGTGGACGCCGCCGAAGCGGGCGGTGGTCATCCAGTCCTCGCGGGCCCGGGTGGTCTCCTCGCCGGAGCGGCCGATGAAGTTCCACCACATAGCACGGCTCTGCCGTTTCGTCCCAGGTCAGGGGCCTGATCGACCATCCGGGGTCAGCGAAAGGTCAGCAACGCACCCGGGAGTCGACAACCATGGCCACCATCAACCTCGCCCGCGGCATGGGCAGTTTCTTCAAGGAGTGCGAGCACCCCGAGAGCCGGTGGCCTCGGTGCCCGCACGAGTACAAGATCCGGTACCGCAACGCGACCGGGCGACAGACAGAGGAGTCAGGCTTCGCCACGCAGGACAAGGCGAAGTCCCGCCTCGCCGAGGTCTACCAGGCCCGGAAAAACAACCCGCAGAGCCAGCACAGGGCCGCACGCGTCCAGCAGTACAGCCCGATGCAGTTCCACGAGTACGTCGCCGAGTGGAAGGCCGGCCAGCGCGACCTCAGCCCCAGCTCCCTCCGCCACCTCGACTCGCTGCTCGTCCACCACCTCTACCCCGCCTTCCGCAGCCGCCGATTGGGCACCTTCGACCACAAGGTCGTCGATTCCTTCATCCAGACCATGGAACGCAACGGCGTCGGCCTGGCCACCCAGTCCAACGCCTTCGACAAGCTCAAGTCGATCCTGCTCGACGCCCACCGGCTCGGCCTCTACGACGACAACCCGCTCAACGGCGTCAAGCCCCCGCAGTACGACCCCAAGCGCGCCGTCATCCCCTCCGCCTCCCAGGTCCGGGACATACGCACCGCCGACGACGACACCTTCCGCCTCGTAGCCGACCTCATGAGCGGCTGCGGCATGCGCAACGGCGAGGCCTTGGCCGTCAATATCAACAACATCGTCGCCGACGACGTGTACCGGATCACCGAGCAGGTCAACCAGACCACCAAGGCCTACGCACCCCTCAAGCACCGCAAGGCCGGCGACTACCGCGATGCCCCCCTCGCTGCCCGCGTCCGGCACTCCATCGAGTCGTACGCCGACACCTACGGCACCGTCGACGGCTACCTTCTCCGGCACCCGCGCGACCTGACCAAGCCGATACCCAACCACTACATCGCGAACCAGTGGAAGCGGATCAAGAACGACGGCCTCGTCGAGATCCCCGACGGCATGGTCGTCTACGGCCTCCGCCACTTCTTCGCCTCGAACTGCCTCAGCCACAACCTTCCCAATGTGACTGTCCGTTGATCGGCTCGTTAGTCCGTCCGCGGGAAAGAGGGAGTCTCGTCCGTGGATCGTGTCGGACGAACTGTGGTGCCTGATCGAG